>DASULB010000450.1:0-18677 GCA_036278455.1 Chitinophagaceae bacterium
AACGATCTGCCGGAATCCGTAGGTGATGAGACAGGACGAGCCTCTAAGTGGGCAGCTAAGATGCTTTTAGCTGAAGTATATCTGACGAGGGAAAAATGGGCCGATGCTGCAAAAGAGGCAGACGATGTCATTAATAGCGGGCAATATGCATTGTTAAGTGTACAGAGAGCAAGTGACTTTTATAAAATGTTTGCTGCAACCACCAGCTCCGAAGACATCCTGTCGATCCATCATTCAGATTCAAGGCAATCTTCATTACCAAATTATTTGCACAGGCCTAATACGCCGCCTTATAATTATGGCAGTGGTGGCGTCTATGCCTGGTTGCCTAATATGAAATCCTTTCTGGCAACCTGGAATAACAAGGATCTCCGGAAGGATTTCAATTTGTATACAAAATACATCGGGCCGAACGGTGATTCAGTTTCACTTCCCTCTGCCACCCCTATTTTGTTTAAAAAATTTACCACGGACCCTTCGGGTTTATCTATCTACAACGATCCTATTTTCCGTTATACGGAAGCCTTCCTGATTTTCGCAGAAGCGGATTGTATGGCCAACGGAGCTCCTACACCTTTGGCGTTGGAACGCCTGAACATGATTAAAAGAAGAGCTTATGGTTATGATCCCGCAACCCCTTCTCCTGTTGATTACAGCTCAGGAATGACTAAGGAAAATTTTCGTGATTCGGTTTTAATGGAAAGGGCTTACTCATTTATTGTAGAAGGGAAGCGTTGGTGGGACTTAAAAAGAACAGGGACCGTAAAAAAAGCAATGGGCCTCGTAGGGAGAACGGTTATTGATGCCAGGCTCCTTTGGCCAATTCCTCAGGAAGAAATAGACAACAATCCGGATATTTCCCAGCAAGATCAAAACCCGGGATATTGACTCACTTAATCACATCTTCAGATCTATGAAATATAAAATTATTCACTGCATCCTTTTAATGCTGTTCGGCAATATTTTATCAGCCGGTGCGGCAGGCTATCACGGGAAGACAAAGACCTATTCTGTGGATATCTGCATCTATGGGGGAACTTCCGCCGGTGTCATTGCAGCTTACGCCGCGAGAAAATGCGGTAAGACAGTGATTTTGATCGAGCCGGGGAAAATGATAGGCGGTATGACAACTGGCGGCCTGGGGAAAACTGATTCGGGAAACAAAGACGCCATTACAGGCTTGTCCCGACAGTTTTATAAACGGGTAGCCCAAAAGTATGGGGTCACCGGTGAGCAATGGACCTTCGAGCCTCATATTGCACTTGAAGTCATGCAGGATTATATAGCCGAAGCGAACATAAAGGTATTATTGCAGACACAGCTGGTCAAAGTGAGGAAGGAGGGGACTGTCATTACCGCTGTTTTACTGAAAGATATCAGATCGACTGATACAGGCCTGATACAGGTAGATGCAAAGGAGTTCCTGGATTGCACCTACGAAGGTGACCTGATGGCGATGGCCGGCGTTTCTAACTTCGTCGGCAGGGAGGATAATAGCAGGTATCAGGAAACATTGAATGGGTTTCAGATGGCGGCGTATCACCAAAAATCCGGTTATCACCAGTTTCCGGACGGGGTGAGCCCTTATAAAATACCGGGCGACTCCGCCAGCGGGCTGGTGTGGGGCGTCAGTACCGATCAGGTCAGGCCTACCGGCTCGGGAGACAAACAAGTACAGGCATACAATTTCAGGATCTGTCTTACAGACAGTGCTGCAAACAGGATACCAATAAGCCGCCCCAAGGACTATGACGCTGGCAGATATGTGCTTTTAGCGCGACTCTTCAAGGCCCAACCCGGGATGAGAAAAATTAATGACTATTTCATCTGGAGCCGGATGCCCCATCACAAAACAGATATTAATAACCGGGGTGGCTTTTCCACTGACATGATCGGAATGAATTATAACTGGCCTGAAGCAAGTTATGAGGAAAGGGAGAAGTTATTCCAACAAGCCATTTCTTATACTAAAGGCTTATTATATTTCATGCAAACCGATCCGCGTGTCCCGGATTCCTTGCAGGCATTTGTGAAGAAGTGGGGTTATCCCAAAGATGAATATCAGCAGTTTGATCATTTTACGCCGCAGCTCTACGTCCGGGAAGGCCGTCGCATGATCGGTGAATATGTCATGACCGAACATAACTGCCGTGGAGAAGTAACGGTGAACGATGGCATCGGAATGGCCTCCTATGGAATGGACAGCCACAATTGCGAGCGTATCGTTGTGAATGGAATGGTGAAGAATGAAGGGAATGTTGAAGTGGGGGGCTTCCCACCCTATCCTGTTTCTTATCGTTCACTGACACCCAAAAGAAGTGAATGTACCAATTTACTCGTACCGGTATGCCTCTCGACAAGCCATATCGCCTATGGATCCATCCGTATGGAACCTGTCTTTATGGTATTAGGGCAATCAGCGGCGATGGCAGCTTCGTTGGCCATTAATGAAAAAGTCCCGGTACAAGAGATCAATGTTCAAAAGCTGCAACAGTGGCTCAAAAACGATCCTGACCTGGTTAAAGGGGGCATTGAATAGTTGTGGTTGTAAAAACAATACGTATCCTCCTTTAAACGATCAGCAAAGCGTGCTGAAGACCATCACCCTGAAAATTACAAACCCTTATGATCACTTTTTTCGTATCCATTGGAATCTTATTAGTGGGTTATTATTTTTATTCCCGATATGTGGAGAAAGTATTTGGCGCTGATCCAAAGAGGGAAACACCGGCCATAGCGATGGCCGACGGGGTAGATTATGTAGCCCTGCCGTGGTGGAAAGCCTTTCTGATCCAATTTCTGAATATCGCGGGCCTGGGACCCATTTTTGGCGCCATTGCGGGGGCCATGTGGGGACCGGTAGCTTTTTTATGGATCGTGTTGGGCTCCTTACTAGGTGGCGGGGTGCATGATTATTTTTCCGGGATGCTGTCGGTAAGGAACGGCGGGATGAGCATCGCCGAAATCACGGGAAAATACCTGGGAAACGGTTCAAGACAGTTCATGATGGTTTTTACGGTCATTGTGCTCATACTGGTTGGTGCTGTTTTTATTGCGGGGCCTGCCAAGATATTAAGTGACATGACAATGGGGACTGGATCGGTCAGCGGTATTTTCAATGTAACGTTCTGGACATTCCTGATACTGGCATATTATATCTTAGCCACGCTGTTACCGATTGACAAAATAATCGGCAAACTATACCCCGTCTTTGGCCTCGCGCTGTTTATCATGGCGATCCTTGTTTTCATCACCATATTGATGAACGGATTAAAAGTTCCGGAACTTACCTTGTCCGGATTCTATAATCAGCACCATGATGCTGGTAATTTCCCGGTATTCCCGATGCTGTTCATTACGATTGCCTGTGGTGCGGTGTCGGGTTTTCATGCCACACAGTCTCCAATGATGGCCAGATGCATCACTAATGAAAAACAGGGGAGACGTATTTTTTACGGCGCAATGATCGCAGAGGCCATTGTAGCGATGATCTGGGCTGCTGTGGCCATGTGCTTTTTCGGAGGTGTGAAGGAATTAAACGGAGTGATGGTATCCGAACATGGTAATGCCGCTTACGTGGTGAATGCAGTATCCAATGGATTACTGGGAAAATTCGGCGCTGTGCTGGTGGCGCTTGGTGTTGTAGTAGCGCCCATCACTTCAGGCGATACTGCCTTCCGGGGTGCCCGGATCATCATAGCAGACTTTATGAAATGGAAGCAACGCATCTTTTTTAAGCGGCTGATCATCAGTTTGCCGCTCTTTATTCTTGGATATTCATTAACGCTGATGGATTTTAGTGTACTATGGCGTTACTTTGCTTGGGCGAATCAGACGATAGCGGCCGTTACATTATGGACAGTAACAAGCTATTTACTTAAAGAGCACAAGAACTATTGGGTAGCGTTGGTTCCTGCCATGTTCATGACCGTTGTGGTAACGACCTATCTTTTCATCGCTCCCGAAGGGTTTAATCTCCCTTATAATATTTCTCTGTGGAGTGGAATAGGGTTGTCAATGCTGGTTTTGTTTAAATTATTCTATAACCGGAGTTTTGTTTATAAATCGGCTTTAAAATAGACTATCTATGAAACGAAGAAATTTTATAAAATCGCTCACCCTGAGCAGTGGTGCAATTGTATCGGCCGGCATCCCGGCCTTTGCTTATATAAATAAAAACAAAACCTACAACGCCGACATCGTTATCTATGGCGGTACATCCGCGGCTGTTATCGCTGCTGTACGGGCCAGTAAGTTAGGGAAAAGTGTCATCATGGTTTCTCCGGATAAACATTTGGGCGGATTGACGGCCGGAGGACTGGGGTTTACAGATACAGGAAATAAATCCGTAATAGGTGGTTTGTCCAGGGAGTTCTATCACCGGATATTTCTGCATTATCAGAAAAATGATTCCTGGAAATGGCAGAAAAAAGAAACCTATGGCAACAAAGGCCAGGGTACTCCCGCAATAGATGGGGAAAACAGGACCATGTGGATCTTTGAACCGCATGCTGCAGAAGGCATCTTTGAGGACTTTGTGAAAGAAAACCATATTCAGGTCCTCCGCAATGAATGGCTGGATCGTGAAAACGGGGTAAAAATGCGGGACGGCAAAATTGTTTCCATTAAAACACTTGACGGTAGCGCCTTTACAGGTAAGATGTTTATAGATGCTACCTATGAAGGTGATCTGATGGCAGCAGCAGGCGTTGGCTTTTTTGTTGGCAGAGAGGCTAACAGTGTGTATAATGAAAAATGGAATGGTGTGGAGACCGGTGTTTTTCAACATGGACATCATTTTAAACATCATATTGACCCGTATAAAGTACCGGGTGATCCTTCCAGCGGACTTCTTCCGCTTATTTCGGCTGCACCGCCGGGGATAAAAGGCGAAGGAGATAAAAGGATACAAGCCTATTGCTACCGGATGTGTCTCACCAACAATCCGGAAAACAGGGTACCTTTTCCCCGGCCCACCGGATATGATCCTGGTCAATATGAGCTGCTGATAAGAGTATTTAATGCCGGGTGGCGGGAATTATTCCATAAATTCGATCCGATTCCCAACATGAAAACAGATACCAATAACCACGGTCCGTTCAGTACAGATAACATAGGAATGAATTACGCTTACCCTGAAGGTTCCTACAAAATACGGCAGAAAATTATCGAAGAACACCAAACCTATCAGAAAGGCCTGATGTATTTCATGGCTACTGATCCGAGAATGCCCCGGGAGGTACAGCAAGAACTCAATACCTGGGGACTGACCAGGGATGAATTTGCAGATACAGGCAATTGGCCGCATCAGCTTTATGTACGGGAAGCACGGCGCATGGTCAGTGATTATGTCATGACAGAAAATGAAATTTTGGGAAAGAGGCCTGTCACTGACTCAATTGGAATGGGTTCCTATGGTCTGGATTCTCATAATACCCAACGTTATGTAACACCGGAAGGATACGCCCAAAATGAAGGTGATATTGGTGTTGGCGTGCCCAGGCCCTATGGGATATCTTACAAGGCGATTATTCCAAAAGAACAGGAGTGCCGGAATTT
Organism: Chitinophagaceae bacterium; assembly: GCA_036278455.1. Lineage (GTDB taxonomy): Bacteria > Bacteroidota > Bacteroidia > Chitinophagales > Chitinophagaceae > FW021-bin31. Next base: position 5,560 of record DASULB010000450.1, read on the forward strand.
ACTGGTACCTATTTGTGCATCCAGTTCTCACATCGCGTATGGATCCATACGGATGGAACCCGTCTTTATGATCCTGGGAGATGCTGCGGCCACCGCTGCCGCGAGCGCCATTGACGATCATGTAAATGTGCAGCAGGTGAACTATGGACAGTTAAAAAGGCAATTGTTGCAACAAAACCAACATCTTACCCTGGAGGGATGATTTGATTCAAATTTAAATAAGGAATGTGAAACGGAGACACTTTATCAAATCACTGACAATTAGCAGCAGCGTAGTCGCTTCAACATCTGCTTTTGGCCTGCCCGTTATTGTGAATCCAAAAGGGCGGCCCTTCATTAAAAACAAAAAGGGAAAAGAGCTGCATGCGGATGTTGTGATCGCAGGTGGTGGACTGGGCGGCTGCGCAGCTGCACTTGCAGCTTTACGTAACGGGTTACGCGTCATCATGACCGAAGAGACGAACTGGATCGGCGGCCAGCTGACGCAGCAGGGTGTAAGCTGTCCCGACGAGCATAAGTGGATTGAGGAATTTGGCGCTACGCAGTCTTACCGCGATCTCCGAACGGCCATACGCGAATATTATATCCGTCATTATCCGCTCACCGGACCGGCAAAATCAGAAAAATATTTAAACCCCGGAAACGGCAGCGTTTCCAGGCTATGCCACGAACCCCGCGTAGCCCTGGCTGTACTCCATAATTTACTGGCGCCTTATCTGAGCTCGACAAGACTGACCCTATTGCTACAGCATAAGATCGTAAACGCCGATGCGGATGGAGATAACGTCCGCGCGTTAAAGGCCCGCCATATCGAAAACGAGCATGAAACCATCCTCAGAGCTCCTTATTTTATCGACGCTACCGAGTTAGGCGATTTGCTGCCCCTCACGGGCACCGCGTTTGTCACCGGCGCGGAATCCAGGCACGAGACCCATGAATTACACAGCGCCGAAAAAACCGATCCCGCCAATCAACAGGCATTTACCCTGTGCCTGGCCATGGACTATATCCCCGAAACAGAAAATGTCATCGACAAGCCCGATGAATATGATTTCTGGAGAAATTATGTACCGCATCTTGCCCCGCCCTGGTCGGGGAAACTGTTAAGCTTAAAATATTCCAGTCCGCATGATCTGAAGCCCAAATCGCTGGGATTTGACCCCACCGGGGGTCCCACGGATCATATGCTGAATTTGTGGAATTACCGGCGGATCATCGATCCGAAGAATTTTAACGCTGGTACTTACGCGGGTGGGATCACCATTGTCAACTGGCCCCAAAATGACTTTCTTTTGGGAAACCTCACCGGCGTGAGTGAGGGAGAATACAAAAAAACAATCAGGCGGGCAGAACAACTGGGCTTATCTTTATTTTATTGGTTACAAACAGAAGCTCCCCGCCCGGATGGCAAACAGGGCTGGCGGGGATTAAGATTGAGAGGCGATATTCTTGGGACTGAAAATGGACTGGCTAAATTTCCATACATACGCGAATCACGCAGGATAAAAGCTGTCTTCACCGTCCTGGAAGAACATGTAGGGGCTGAAAACAGGGCCATGATCACCGGCAAAAAGGAAGACAATCACGCAGCACCCTTTTACGACAGTGTGGGTGTCGGATCTTATCATATTGATTTGCACCCCACCTCAGCGGGTAACAATTATATTGATTTTAATTCCCTGCCTTTCCAGATCCCGTTGGGTGCGTTATTACCCGAGCGCATGCAGAACCTGATTGCTGCAAATAAAAACATCGGCACCACCCACATTACCAATGGCTGCTACCGTCTGCATCCTGTTGAATGGAATATCGGGGAGTCTGCCGGCATGTTGGCAGTTTATTCGCTGAAGAAAAGCATCAGGCCACATGGTGTTCGTGAAAAGCAGGGCATGCTGGAGGATTTCCAGCATTTTATCCGCCAGCAGGGAATAGAAACGCACTGGCCAAAAGAAATTCTAAAATGAGACCGGCGTTTATAAAACGAATCGGCGCTCTAAAAGACGGAATGTAGTCCAAATGCTTCGGTTATCTTCTTATACCAGGTTAACACCCTTACGATCCATCAACGGTCAGCCCTGCCGGGGCCACCATTTTTTTATTTACATGGCCTGGGCACCTGTCCTCCCTTTCAGGCTTTCTGCGCGATGCCGGGGTGCTGTTCAGAAATCCGGATATTTCCAGGGAGTCGACATATAATCAGATTGCATCGGACGCTTTTGTTCTTTCCACGGCATGGGGTATACGTCCGTCTTGTGCGCCCACTGTTCCCACATGCGCACCATTTTTGTCACGACATCAGGATATTCCCCTGAGAGGTCCTTTAATTCACTTCGATCGCTCTCCATATCATACAACTGCCACGGCATGGGCGTATAAGTTTCCCATTTACCATAAGGCCCGTTCAGGATCCCGCCGGAGACGATTTTCCATTTTCCCATCCGCATGGCCCTGTTCGCCTGATGGGACCAGTAAATGGCCCGTGCCGGCAACGGCTTATTATCAAAAGTGGGCACCAGGCTGATTCCCGAAACGGGTGTTATTTTATGACCTTTGTATTTCTTGGGATAGGTCGCTCCGGCCAGCTGCACGATCGTAGGCATGATGTCTATTTCATGGCCGGGTTGTTTCCTGAGCGCCCCTTTGCTTTTAATGCCGTCAGGCCAGTGTACGATGAGTGGTGTGGCAATGCCCCCTTCATAAACGAAGTTCTTGTATTTCCTGAAAGGGGTATTGGACAGATCGGCCCAGGGTTTCAGATAAGCAAGGTAAGTGTCCGCCGGTCCTGCCATCACCTTTTTGCCCGCCATGACCAGCTTCCCGTCCCGCGTGATGGGCGGGATCACCTTATATTGAATCTCGTTCTTACCCAGGGGCCTGAGCCCCGCCGTATCCCTGGCGATAGGACGGGTTTCGCCAAGAGGGCCCCCAAAACCCACACCTTCTGCGTTGCCTCCGTTGTCCTGCAGAAAGAAAATAATGGTGTTATCGTAAAGGCCTTCTTTTTTTAATTCCCTGACGATCTCGCCGATTCCCTGATCCATGATAGTGATCATTGCCGCATAGGTCTCCATGCGTCGTTCCATGGCCGGTTTATCGGGTTCTTCCGCCCACGGATGGGTATCCAAAGGGGACAGGTCGGTGGAGTAATCAATCACGCCCAGCTTTTTTTCGCGCAGGAATCTTTCCCTTCGCAACTGGTCCCATCCGGCATGATATTTCCCCTTGTACCGGGCAATGGCCGCTTGAGGGGCCTCCATCGGCCAATGGGCAGCGGTATAGGCCACATACATGAAAAAGGGTTTGTCTTTCGCGCGTTGCCGGATGAATTTGACCGAATTATCCGAAATGGCGTTTGTAAAATAATAGGTTTGGGGCTGGTAGGCGGAATCATTGAAAGGGGTGATCAGCGTATTGTCCCGGCATAAAGTCGCCGGATCATAATAATTGGCAGCGCCTGTGATGATGCCGTAGAATTTCTCAAAGCCCCGCTGCAAAGGCCAGTTATATTTCGGGCCATCGGCGCGTATGTTACGCGATAAATGCCATTTCCCCGTCATGTAAGTAGCATAGCCCGCTTTCTCCAGTACCTGGGCGATGGTCACACAACGGTTATTCAATTCATCGGTATAGCCGGGCAAATGAAAATTTTTGTCTGTCATCCAGCCCAGGCCGGTCTGTTGCGGGTAGAGACCCGTCATCAGGGCAGCACGGGACGGACAGCAATGCCCCATGTTATAGAATTGGGTATAACGGAGACCATCCATGGCAAGCGCATCCAGGTTGGGGGTGGAAATCTCGCCTCCGTAACAACCCAGGTCTGAAAAACCCATGTCATCGGAAAGGATCAGGATGATATTAGGACGTTTGCCCTGCCCGTCACGGCTTTGCCCATGGCCCGAAAAGCCCATGCAAATGCTGCCGGCACCTGCCAGCAAAATAAAAAGATATTTTTTCATCAACCGTTGTGTTTATCGACGCACAAAATAGAAACCTTCTTCCAAAATATCATGGCGTCTCCGGTGCCTGGCAACCAGCCCTCCCTTCATTCCCACACCTGAAAAGCAGGTACACGCATCCATTTCACCTGGCAGACGCCGCCCGTGAGTATGGCTTATCGGTGATTCCGGCCCGCTATTCTCCGGTAATCACCTTCTCATTCAGGGCCCTGAAATGCGCCTCATCAAATTTCATGACCTTCCTGTCATAGGTCATGATTCCATTGACCTCCACTTCGACATCTGTTGTCTGGGTATAGACCGCCGCCGCAAGGCCTTCCTTTTTCAACACCACCAGGCTGTCGGCCATGGCCTCATATTTCTCGTGCAGAGCCGATTCGGATTGAGAGGTCTTATAATGATTCGGGGCCTTGGAAAAATCAGTAAGCCACAAATGACCCTTCACCACCAGTGCCTGACCCCCAAATTCTCCCAGTACGGAGGCACGGTTCCCTTTGGCAGGGAACATGGAGGGACCAGGGTATTTATGCATGTCATGCATGTCCCCGACACCGCGGTCCGCCCAACCGGTCGTAGCATCCACCAGCCTTGTGGGATCCAGCTGCTTAACCAACCCTGCGATCTTAGCGGTTTGAAACTGCCCCCAGCCCTCATTAAAAGGCACCCAGGTGACAATAGAAGGATGGTTATAATGCCCGTCGATCATTTCTTTGAGTTCTACCTGATAATCGTGAGCCGATTGCGCCACCCTGTCGATATCAGGGTCTTTCTTCCTGATGTGTTTATCACCACTGGGCATATCCTGCCATACCAGCATCCCCAGTTTATCGCACCAGTAATACCAGCGCGCGGGCTCCACCTTCACATGCTTGCGGATCATGTTAAAACCCCACTGCTTGGTCTTTTCAATATCAAATTTCATCGCTTCCTCCGTGGGCGCCGTATAAAGACCATCCGGCCAGAATCCCTGGTCCAGGGGGCCGTACATGAAAACTGGCTTGTCATTTAAAAATAAGCGCGTGATCCCTTTGTCATCCTTACCCATGCTGACCTTCCGCATTCCAAAATAGCTTTTTACCTCATCGGTCTTCTTGCCATTTTTGTAGAGTGTAACGGTAAGGTCATAGAGGAACGGATGATCCGGCGACCATAGTTTCATGTCGGCCAGATGAAGCACCAGGCCTTTATCCAACGCTCCCTGTGATTCCGCCACTTTTTTCTTTCCCGCGAAAGCGGTCGCCTTTACCGTATAGGCGGCATCGTTATCATATGCCCCTACGCTCAGCTGCAAGGTCTTATTGTCAATGTCCGGGGTCATTTTCAAACGGGCAATGGCCGAACGGTGTACCGTTTACAGCCATACGGTCTGCCAGATGCCGGAAGAAGCCGTATACCAGATGCCATGAGGATTCAGGGACTGCTTCCCCGCCGGCTGGAAACCGCTGTCGGAGGGATCCCAAACCGATACGGTTAATTGCTGGGTACCCGTTTTCTTTAAAGCGTCTGTAATATCAAAGGAAAATGCGTCATAACCTCCCTGGTGGGTGCCTACCTTGCTGCCATTCACCCAGACGGTCGTTTTCCAGTCCACTGCCCCGAAATGCAACAGCACCCTTTGGCCCTTCCAATCACGGGGAACGGTAAAAGTCCGCTGATACCAAAGTTGCTGGTCGGGATTTACGGCTTTTTTTACCCCGGAGAGGTCGGATTCCACCGGGAAAGGCACCAGGATCTTTCCCTGCCAGCTTGCCGCACTCCCCGTCATAGCGGGGTCCTTCTCAATCAGGGGTGTGATGGCGTAATTCCAGAGACCATTCAGGTTCTCCCATTGGCTTCGCACCATCTGGGGGCGGGGATAAGCCTGGTGGACATTTTGAGGGGTCACTTTTCCGGTCCAGGGTGTGGTCAGGGACCCCTTCACGGGATGCCAGCTTTGTGCGGCAAGCAGGTTCGGCAGCAGCAAACAACATATGATTGCCAGGTTCATGATTCTTTTTCTCATTGCTCGGGTTATTTTAATTTAAATGAAATTGTTTAAGATCCCTTCGCCGGCAGTGCCTGACTGTTTTCATGCAAGGGAAGATAGGCCTTATTGATTTTGTAATGGTTAAAATTAAAAACAGGTTTTCTGCCGGTTCCATTTGGGTAAGCGCTGCCCCCACCCCTTTTTTATTCCTCTCGTAATGTGGTACTTGCAATATTAATACAGCTATGATGTGTGCAATATTACCGAGGGAACTTGCAACCGCCTGTAAATTTTGTAGGATAATCTGATAACTTTGTAGATCACCAGCCACTACTATATTTCTTTTCATTTGTTTATCCTTTGTAGTCCAACCCTGAGATCACCTTATTCAGGTATTCGTCCTCGTGACTTCGCCTGTTGAGATGGTTTTTTCAACGATGGAGATGCCCCTGTTTCCACCAGATCTCACTGTGCCCGTCGGGGAAGTTCCTTGTCGTAACCAGTACAAGGGTGCTGTCATCTTTTAGAAACAAGGAATTAAAATAAGCGCCCTCATCGATTGGCAGGTTGGGCCAGGGGTAGGTCCCGTGCGTAAACTTCGTCGCCATAGCATTGCCTATGAATACCGCCACCGTGCTTTTTTTCCAGTCGGGACCGATCGCCCTGCCGCCCCTGTATTGCACGGATAGCACGGTCTCGCCCGTTGGAAGCTGGATCAAAAAAGGGGCACCGCCAAAAAAATTCGCTGCATCAGCCGCCCAGCGGCGGCTGTTTTGTATCGTGGCATAGACCGGGTAATCAAAATTCGCCTTCAGGGAAGACCATACGATCCAGGGGGATTTATTATTTCCTACGGACTCGATGGAAAAAACAATGCCCTTGTGATCCTGCAGAACGAGGGGGACAGCCATACCGTCTCTGTTTCCCGGGCTGTAGGATACCCGTTTGGGGGCAGTCCAGGAAAGCCCGTTATCGGAAGATGTGCTCAACAATATTTCCTGCTGCACGTCGCTGCCGGGAAACCAGGCCGCTTCACTGGAATAAAACAGGTCTATGGTGCCATCGGGTAATTGGACCATGCCGGGTTCCCATGACCGGCCGGGAGCCACAATCTTCGAAGCGCCCCAGGTATGGCCCCTGTCCCTGCTGATGGTCACCTGTACATTATCATGGGCATTGTCGTCAGGTTTTCCGCGCCCCACATAGGACAAAAGGATCCATCCATTAGCAAGTACCACTATTTCAGGGTTCTGAAATCCATAATAATTAAACAGCGGACCGTCAGCAATGATGTCCGGAGCGGACCAGCTGTCTCCATTATCCACACTCCGCCTGAGGGCGATATCCACGCCAAAAAAGTTGAGTTTGTCCGGTCCGCAATGGTAAGTCAAAAGCAAAGTATCACCGTTTATCCGGTGTATGCGTCCGTACTCGGCATAACCCACGGGATGGGATATCTTCCTGGCCGTCGCATCCCAGCTAACCGTTACCGAAGGAACCGAATTGTCCACGGGTGGTACCTCGTCGGTGCCGGCCACGGAAGTGTCCCCCGCCGGCGGGGACGGTTCCGGCCCCCCGTCTTTATGACAGGAAAACACCGCCATGAACAACAATGCAAGACCGGCAATCCCGACTTTTCTGAACCCGCTATGCTGCATATCTATTGATTAATAACCAGGGTTCTGCTGCATGTTCGGATTAATATCTATGTCGAGTTGGGGGATGGGCAGCAGTTCATCCCTGCCCTTGACAAAATGCACAAACGCGGGATCGCGTGACGCAACGGCGGTACTCAGTTCACCCCACCGTTCCAGGTCTTCCCAGCGGTGGCCTTCACCGCAGGTCTCCAACAACCTTTCATGCTTTAGCTGGGTCAGAAAATCCTGTTGGCTTAAACCGGGTTTCACCAAAGACAACGGTGCGAGACCCACCCGTTCCCTCACCCTGTCGACATATGGGTAAGCCTGGGCTGTCTGTCCCATGCCGTTCAGCGCTTCGGCGTACAACAACAAAACACCTCCGAGACGGATCTGGCGGTGATTATTGGCCGAACGAAAATTCTCACCATTCTGCGCAGCATCATCCAGGAGCTTTCTGAAGCAGACATCGTAATTATTGGGTACCGCGGACGCGTCGTCCGAGTACTTTAATGAAGTCCATGTCCTTCCGAACACCATGGTGTAATCGGGGCCGCGTTCATCTGTGGAATCGTACAAAAAGGTAGCGGCCAGCCGCGGGTCGCGGGTGTTGGTAATAGTCTTCTCTTTCAAAAACGCCCATACTACCCACCTGAGCGCCTGGCCGTCTGTAAAACCGATGGGCCGGGGGGAGAAGAAAGGGGGAATGGACGAGCCGGTATTGAGGCGGTCGCCCCCGGCGGCAAGATCATTATCATGGTTATTGATGGGATTGGAAAGGTTTTGAATCTCAAAGATCGACTCGCTGTTATTTTCCGTCGCCTCCAGGAAATTATCCCGGTAGCTTTTTACGAGGCTGTAAAGATTTTTGCCCGGACCGTCTACCACCCATGCGAAAGCCTGGGCCGCCTCTTTATACTTGTGCTGCTGCAAATAGGCCTTCCCCAGCATGGCATAAGCTGCGCCTTTGGTAGCCCTTCCTGTCATGGAGGCATCGTAAGATTCGGGTAACGCGTCCGCGGCGGCGGAAAGATCCTTTTCCACCTGCGCAAATACGCTGTCCTGCGGCTTGGTGGCGGGGTAATCCGATATTTTTGAAGTATGCAGGGGGATGGGGACGTTTCCATAGAGGACCGCCAGGTGGTAATAAAAGAGGCCCCGCAGGAAGCTTGCTTCTCCCAGCAATTGCTTTTTCATCTGGCCATCCATCTTAATGCCGGGCACATTGTCCAGTACCTGGTTCGCCCGGTTGATCCCGATATAAAGGTCCTGCCAGATGCTTTGGGTATGGGTGTCGCCATAATTTACGATGTTAAACTGGTCGCATACATTGACGATGGTATGATTGGGACTCTTGCTCTGAGCCACATCGGACCGGACGATCGTCATAAAATAAAACCATCTGGATAAGCCTACCCGGTGAAAGGTGCTGTAGATCGCGTTGACACCCATTTGCGCATCGGTGGAAGTCTTCCAGAAGTTATCCGTCGTCGGTGTATTGGGATCCGGAATATCCAGATCATTTTTACATCCCATGGCCGTCACCATCACGAAGGCCGCTATTATGATCATTATATTTTTCATCTTTATATTTTTTATTTACAAACCGTCATTCATGCTGTCAGATTATCTCAGTGGGACCAGTCGTTAAAACCCGCAACTGAGGCCAATAGAGAGCACGCGGCTATCCGGCCAGTTGCCGTTATCAAAACCCCTTTGAATAATCCCGTTGCCCTGAACGTCAGGGTCCATGCCTTTGTATTTTGTAAGGGTAAACAGGTTCTGTCCGCTGACATACAATTGAAGCTCGGAAAGATCCGTGCCCTCCAGGGTGCTCTTAGGGAAGGAATACCCGAGCTGGATGTTCCTCACCCGCACATAGGAACCATTTTCCAGCCACCGGGTGGTTTGGGCCATGTTATTAATGCTGATGGTGGGATCGGAAGGATCGTTCACCGCCAGGCGTGGGTCCGTACCGCCCTTGTTGGTCGGAGACCAGGGATTGATATCCTTCCTGAAATTATTCAGCGCGTAACCATCCAACGTCCTTCTCACGCCATCATATAAGGTATTGCCAAAGGTTCCGATCAACTGAAAGTTCAGACTGAAATGTTTGTAGGAACCATTGAATTGCGCCCCCGCCTGCAAGGTGGGCCAGGGAGAACCCGAAAATTGCCGGTCGTTGTTGTCGATCTTCCCATCTCCGTTGGCGTCGGTGTATTTGATATCACCCGGCTTCGCGTTGGGCTGGATCTCCTTTCCGTCTTTGTTCTTGTAGTTATCAATTTCCTGTTGGCTCTGAAAGATCCCCGCCGTCCTGATGACATACCATTCCCCAACGGCATGCCCGACCTGCGCCCGGATGAAATCGGTGGGTTGAAGGTAATTAACCTTGTTGCCGGCTGCGTCGAGTCCCTGGTTGCCGACGGAAAGGACTTCGTTTTTGATGGTGGTGGCATTGGCCGAAACGCTCCATTTAAAGGGATGGGCATCCTGGGTATAGGTTGCCGTCACTTCAATACCCGAATTCCTGATGGACCCCGCATTGGCCGCGGCCGAACCCACGCTGCCCAGATAGTCCGGCAAAGGCAGGTTTAGCAACACATTCTTCGATAAGGATCGGTAAACATCCACCGTCAGGGCGATCTTATTATCCAATAGTTTCGCGTCAAAGCCCACATCCTTCTGGATGCGCGTCTCCCACCGCAAGTCGGTGTTCACGATCGCCGCCTGGTACTGCCCTATATGAGGCGTCTGGGGCTGGCCATATACCGCGCGGGAATTGTTATTTAAGACCCCTAGATAATCCCACGATCCCAGCACCGCGCTGAAGCCCAGTTTACCATAGGATCCCCGCAGTTTCAGATCATTGATCCAGCCTACATGAAAGAAATTCTCTTTGCTGATGCGCCATGCCACTGCGGCGGAAGGAAAATAGCCCGTCCGGAAATCGGGGCCGAACCTTGAATCCTGGTCGATACGTCCGGTAAGAGTCACGAGGTACTTCTCATCATAGCCGTAATTTATTCTTCCCAGGTATCCATGTGAACGCCAGAAAACAGGGGTATTGCCATCCGCCGACGGGATACCAAGCGCTGAATTGATCGTGGTAAACAGCTGCCCGTTCACCCGCTGCAAATTGATCCTGCTGGCCTGTGTGCCGGTCCTTTTCTGCTGTGTTCTTGAAAAGCCCACGACGCCGTTGAGGCTGCTTTTACCAAAACTTTTGTTGAAATTAAGCGTATGTTCCAGCAGGAAGTTGGTAAACATCTCCCGGTCCTCAGTGATCCTCGTAGGGGCAGGCTGCCGGGCATAACGCCATATGCCGGTGTCCTGCACCGCCTTATGGTAATCAAAGCTTACTTCGGCGCCCAGGTTGAATTTATAGGTCAGCCAATCGGTGATCCTTAATTCGGCGTAGGCGTTGCCCACGATTTTCGCATAATTAAAGCTTGATTTGTCTATGGCGGCGTTCGCGATGTAATTGGAGGCGTAGCTTGGCATATCCGTCGTTCCCATGCCCCAGCCAGCAGGGTTAGAGGGTATAGATTTATACTGGTCACCCTGTATGGCAATGGTCGGGAGCATGGTCGGCGCTTCATAAAAGGCGTTCAGTCCTCCGCCCGGAAAATTTCCGTTGGAATTGCTGATCATCATGTTTTCCCCGATGGTAAACCTTCCCTTGGAGGCCTTGGTGTTGATGCGCAGGCTGGCCCGCTGAAAGTCATTGGCGACCAATACGCCCTGGTTTTTATAGTAACTGCCTCCCAGGAAATAGCTGCTGTTTTCCGACCCCCCTGAAACGCTCAGGTTATAGTCCTGGTCGCTGCCGGTGCGGTAAACGGCATCCTGCCAGTCGGTATTAATGGTAGGATTGGCGATTTGCGCGGCGATCCCCGCGGGCGGGTTAATATTTGAATTCTGGTATTGCTGTTTGACAGTCTGCAGATACTGGCTCCTGCCCATCACATTCCATGGCCGGGGGATCTGTTGTATCCCGAATTTGGCGGAAGCGTTGAATTTAGCGGGGCCCGCGTGGCCTTTTTTAGTGGTGATGATGATGACGCCGTTCCCTGCCCTGGAACCATAAATGGCGGCGGCGGAAGCGTCCTTTAATACCTGGATGGAGGCAATGTCATCCGGGTTGATCGTGATGTTGGCGTTTGAAAGCATTCCATCGATCACATACAGGGGCGTAGTATTTCCAAAACTGCCCACCCCTCTGATCTGAACCGAAGATCCCCCTGTAGGATTACCGTTGTTCCTCACCGTGACACCGGGCACCAGCCCTTGAAGCGAGGCATTGAGGTCGCTGGAAATGATCTTATTGGAATTCTCGGTATTGACGGAGGATACCGCCCCGGTCAGATCTTTTTTGTTGATCGTCTGGTAGCCGATCACTACGAGATTACCTAGGGCGGTGGTCGAGGATTGCAGTTGTACGTTCACGGTACTGCGACCACTGATCGCCATTTCCTTTCGCTGGTATCCGACAAAGGTAAAAACCAGTGTGTCAGCCGCTGCAGGCACATCAATCGTATAGATCCCCTTTGCGTTGGTGACAGTTCCCATGTTCGTACCCTTGACCACCACCGTAACGCCTGGCAGTACGGTGCCGTCTTCACTGGTGACGGTACCTGTTACTTCCACTTGCCGGGAGACTTTCTCTAAGAAGGTGGCTCCTTTAGGGGTGATCTCATGGATGGCGGCGGAGGCGCTGGCGACGGTCAACATGGCAAGCAGCATCCCCCAAACCATAAAAATAAAGTGCTTTACTGGCAGAGATGGGGCAGTGCAAATCCCTTCTTTTGTATTTTTATTCATAATAATAGATTGTAAATGACGCTGATGCCGGACTTCGAAAAAATAACATCAGCAAAAGCAGTGTACCACCGGAGGCCCGGGTTCCGGTTTTTAGTTTTTAGTTTTAAAGCATGGCGGTCTTTAAGGCGGTGGGGTATAGGGGATCTGCACCCTGGCAGCCGCTATTTTTATCTAATGAGTGAAAGCTTTTCAAAAATATCGGGGTTCAGCGGAAAATCATTGCCGGTCAATGGGCGGGCTCCTCTCAAAGACCTCATTTGGGCATGGCTTTCCACCAGTTCATGACTTCGGTGGAAAGCCTGCGCGCGATATCCGGATGCTGTTTCGCTACGTTGACCGACTCGGTGATGTCTTTCTTTAGATCGTATAATTCCAGCCGGCTGCCGTCATCATTAACCAACAGCTTCCATTGACCGTCGCGGATCGCCAGATCGGGGCTCCGGTAGCGGGGATTACCCGGCATCAGGTAAGCGGAATTGGTGCCGTACACCCACATTAAGGATGCCTTCCGCTGCTGCGGATGACCCAGCCATGCCCGGCTCATGTTCTCTCCATCCAATTTCGCAGCGGGCAGGTTAACATGCGCCAGATCACAAAGGGTGGGAAAGACATCAATGTTACAGGTGATGGTTGTGGAATCAACTTTCCCCGCCGGAATATGGCCCGGCCACCTTACCAGCAGGGGTTCCCGTATGCCACCCTCGTACAGGCTCCATTTCCGGCCTCTGAAGTAAT
>DASULB010000451.1:0-28287 GCA_036278455.1 Chitinophagaceae bacterium
GATAAATTCAGGTTATATTATTATAAGAGCCTTTTCTGAAACAGATTATTATATGTATTGAATTCAACGCTATACCAAAGCGACACGTGCCCTTGAAAGTGACAAAATATCTATGGATAAAAGAAAATACGGACTTGCAGACTTTAAGGAAGAGAAATAGAATAATGAAAGGTAAGGCGCTTTATCTGCTAATTTTCCTGCTGCCTTTTATTTTTTCATGTAGAAAAGAAGGTGCTAATAAGTCACCTGACGGTCCGGATACAACGACCACGCCGGTCATTTCCGATACGGTGGCAACTCAATATGCAACCTGGATAATGGTATGGGACCGCGCTTCAGAAAACTGGTGGAATCCGAATGAGCATAACGGTGCAACGGTATATGTAGAGGGCAAATGGCAGTCCATAAACTGGATGGATCATGCGCAAGTTGATGAATATATTGCCAAGATAAAAGCTTCCGGAATAAATATTCTGATTTGTGATCTTACCAACGGGTGGTCCTGGCTGGATGATGAGGTACAGTATATTCAGAGCTTGTGTGTAAAAAATGGTATGAAACTCTGTGTTGCAGAAAACAGCCAGGGAGACTTAGCAACATTTGAGAGCCATGCCGGTGATATATGGGATAAATTTGCCGGTCCGTCTTCTCCTTACGCATCGGATTCGACGTACCTGCTTAAAGACGGGAAACCGGTAATTGTTTGCTATGGTATAAGGAGCTGGTACAAAGGGTATAAGAACAGTAACGGTGAATACCGACAAAAATTTAACCTCGTTTGGGCTTCAGGAGAAGATTCAGATAAGGACAAATGGGGTTGGCAACTGGAACCCTGGATAGGAAGTGTGCCTTCATCTGATGTCATGTTTGTGACACCCGCTATAAAATGGGGCAATGATGCTAATCTGTGGCGAAGCTCGTTATCCTGGCTTGATTATAATTTTCTGCTTGCCAGAAAGAATGATCCCCGCTACGTTATTGTCGGAAGCTACGATGATCTTGATGAACGCAACGGATGGCTTACTGCAAATACTGAAAATTGTGTTCCCGGTCTTCAGATGAGGGATAAGGACGGATCGCTCAGATCTGATGCATATTATAAAAGGGTAAAGGAATGGGTCAGTGGCAAGCCGGATTTTGTTGCGGGAGGACTTATTCCTGACGGTTGTTATCGGATAATCAACAAAAAAAGTAACAAGTTCTTAACGTTGAAAAATACAGGGGGCAAAATAGGTTCTCCGCTAATACAGCATTTCGTTTCGGACACGGCACTGAACGATTATTTCTGGCTTTATCATTTGGGAAACAACAGTTACAGGATCGTGGTGCTTAATAATGGGCTTTCTTTATCTGTTCCAAACGGATCCGGAGATAACGGCATTCAGGTAACAGACAGTTTGCCGGCAGATATCCAATGGCAAAACTGGACCTTGAAGGATCTCGGAGATGGTTATTATAGCATCAAAAATGACAAAAGTGGTAAGGTATTGGAAGTCAGTGGTGCGGCTGAAGATAACGGAGCATTCATCGTACAAGGAGATAGTAATAATGGATCTAGCCAGCAATGGAAATTTGATAAGATATTGAACTTAGAGGATATTGATTGAAGCGGCTTAAACGATTAGGATACGATTTGGATAAAATGATGAGGGCCTGTGTAGGAATAAATAACATTTATCATGACAAGATTACTGTTTGTTTCAATCATCCTTTCGTCGTTTTCGCTATCTGCCCAGACATTTTATGCAAGAGACTTTGGGGCGAAAGGTGACGGCACTACCGATGACGGACCGGCTATCCAGAAGGCTATTAACGCAATCTCCCTGGCAAACGGACAAAAGACGCTGGTTTTCGATCCCGCGAGAAATTATTATATAAAGAATATCAATGGAACATACCTTTTTAATTTAAAGGAGATGTCGGATATTACGGTCGATGGTGAAAACGCTGTTTTTTTATTGGCCGGCAATGTAAGATTTATCTGTCTGGAATCATCTGAAAACATGACAATCCAGAACCTTTCCGTTGATTACAGGCCTTTACCATTCGCAGAAGGGATCGTCATTGCCAAAAACAAGCATGAGAGATATCTGGATGTTAAGATAAATGACGACTTTGAAATGCCACCCTTAGGAGGGCCTACACATAACCCCAATGAACAGGCTTATTTTGCAATGCTCTGGAACAAAGGGCCGTACGCTCTTTTAGGAACGCATTATTGGGTGGAAAATATCATAAAAGCCAAGTCTGATAATGCTGCCCAACGAATAGTCAGGGTAGTGGCAGGAGCTAATTTTACTGACTGGAAAATCATTCAACCGCATGTCACAAAAATAAGTATACCGGTAAGAGGTATCGCACACATTGGACCAAACGAGGTCGTGAGAATAATGGAGTGCGAAGATGTTTATTTCAATAATATAAATATCTGGTCTGCACCATGGTTTGCCATCGGAGTCACACGAAATAGGGGCAACGTTGAGTTTAAAAATGTCAATATTTGTCCTAAGCCGGGAACAGATAGAATTACATCCTCATGGAGAGACGGATTTCATGTTTCGAGTAATTATGCCAGGCTTTTATGGGAGAATTGTCTCATTAAAGGAACCAATGACGATGCCTTTAACATAAGCAGTTTTGCATCCTCTGTTCTTAGTGTTAACGCTGATGAATCCATTACCATCAAGCAAAACTATCCATTGAATATTGTTCCTTACGAGGTTGGTGACATCGTGAAAATTTATGATGTACTGAATGGAAGGTTCCTGGGAGAGGCCAAGGTGAAGTCAAGCAAAGGATTTGTACAAACAGGTGTACCGAAGGCCCCTGAAATAAGGTTGGTTTTAGACCGCCCTATAGAGGATATTCATGCTGGTTGTCAACTATGGAATGAAAGCAGCGCCAATCCAAAGACAACGCTTTTTCACTGCGAAATATATAATAGCTGCAGGTTTCAGTCCGCCATAATCATAGATAGCTGCGAGATAAAAGCCTTGTCATGGTTTTATGGTGATAATACGGAAGGACCAATTCCTTCCAATATATTAATAAAGAATTCCAAACTGTTTCTTGGAAGAGGAAACCCCACCAGTGTTGTGGTATTTTCGGGTAATATGACGAGTAACGGAGTGCTCATTGCCCCGAAGGAACCGGTTATTTCAAATGTTGTTTTAGAAAATAACGTGATTGACGGCGCGCTGAGGATAGCATACGCGGATAACGTTTCCCTGCTTGGCAATAAATTTTTGCTTCCCCGGTCAGGCATATTTCTGAAAGATACCCGGCATGTTTCTCTCAAAGGCAATAGCTTGGGGGCGAAGAAAATTAGTGCACTTAGCCAGCTTCATTTTATGGATGACTCTTCGGCTGCTTCCACGGTTATTTGGCCTGATAACCATAACGATCCTTCATGGGCACAACCCGATAATACTGATATAAAGAAATCACGGAATGCTTATTATACGTGGGGGATGAGCGATTTCGATCGGGTAAAGCCCCGGCAAAAAAGGTTTTTGACAGATGATGGATTTTTAGGTAACGGCTGCCTGCAGAAGGATCGGGGTGGTAACGATTATTTAGTTAACAAAGATTCCATTCGTTACTATGGTATGGCAAAATGGCGCCAACCGCCCCTATGGCGTGTCCCAAAATCTATTCATGATATCTCAATGAGTTTGATTAAAGTAGACAACCGCAATTTTCAGGCTCCAAATTGGGGAAGTATTAAATGGTAAAAAATGAAAGCATTTTTCTTTAGATACAATCTTTTGTCTCTTAGTCTTCTTTCCTTAGGATATGGAGTGTCAGCACAAAAAAATTCTGGTATTTTTTATTCGACCTTGTTTGCTAAGCAAAAAGTGCTTACCCGGATACAGAATTTTGGTGATGGCGCCGGTTATTGCTTTTTTAAAGATATAAACGGGGATGGCAGAGATGATGCCATCGCCATATATACACATGGAAAGAGGAGGGGTAAGGTATATGTGGCGCTATCTGATAGTACCACGTTTAGGAAACCTGTTTATGCGTTTACGTTTATTTATCAGTTTGATTTTGCACATCCGGTAATGGGTGATATAAATGGTGACGGAAGGGCAGATATTGTGTATGTGGACGTAGTTACCGGCAAGCTATACGTGGCTTTTTCAGATGGATTATCATTTAGCTCTCCGGTTCTAGTGAAGTCACCCACAGTCAAAGGGACAATCGCAGATAGCTTTCTTGCTGATTGGAATGGGGACGGTAAGGATGACTTTATTTATTCGATTACCGGTAATAATCTTATAAGTAAATGGTATGTCGCTGTTTCAAATGGGAAAAGCTTTAACCAATCCTCTGTTATAGCTGATTCTTTTGGATCTGATGCGACACAGCGGCTGACCGGGGATGTCAATGGAGACGGAAAAGCTGATCTGATTGCTTATTATCAGAAAACGGGAGCACTGAAAGTAGCCCTCTCAGATGGTGAGAAATGTTTGAAGGGTGAAGTTTGGCTGAGAGTTCCCGCAGGATCCGCCGGCACAACGGATATGAAACCGCTTTGTATGGCTTATGATATTGATAAAGATGGGAAGGATGATATTATTGTCTGGGATAAAGACGGGAGCTGTAATTGGAGCATCGCCTATTCTTCAGGAAGGAAATTTGTGGGATATCATCTGTGGATCTCCGATTTTTTAAAGGCCAGGTATAAAAATAATATTACAGTACCTAGGTTTGGCATGACGGGGACCATGGATGGGGATCATGCTGTTGCTATGACTGTTTCAAGGGGGAAATGGCTTGCATTGGGAAATATAGACAAAGTTAAGTCTGTCAGTCCGGTGCTGGTCAACACATGGGATGCCTGGGGCAATGACTATATTCCCGATGGAGGCACCTACGACGCTGGTGATCCCCAGGTAAATGACAGGCAGATTAAACAAATTTATCATGCAGGTTTTACTTACATCATGCTGGATATCACGAATGGCCATAATGATTGGGTGGATAATCGTGCGAAGGATTTCATTCAGAGGGTCCGGCTTTTCGATCAGCATCTGGACAAAGGTGAACATAAAATATATGTAAATATTTCGCTCGGGCATACCAGAGGGATTACCGGGAAAGACAATTTTTTCAAGGAACTAAACAGGGAATGCGAACGGGCATGGAAGGCCTTTTATCTGCCATATAAGGACATATATTACAGATTTCATGGAAAACCATTGGTTGTTCATATGATTACAACAGGGTGGAAGTATCTTGATAGTCTGGATTCATGGAATGGAGACAAAACTTATATCAGTAAGTTTGCTAATCGTTGGATGGACGGAACGCAGGGAGGTGCTGATAAGGATAAACCAAATACATATGGATGGATTGTACCGGGGATTAACACGGTTGACAAAGAAATGATGCCGGTTATGCCGGGATTTTGGAACGGGATTACAGGTTACGGCCGAGACGGAGGAGCATTGTATCGACAGCAGTGGATGCGTATTATTAAATATAGTCCCGAGTCAGTTTGGGTGAACAGCTTTAATGAAACATGGGAACATACTTCGGTGGAGCCATCTTATCATATGATTGATCAATTTGTAGCTAACCCTCTATTTACCAAGCCCTGGACTGATTATTACGGTGACCGTATGGATGACTTTTATTGGATCATGACAAAGCAGTATAATCAGTTATTTATGAATGATATCTTATATGTTGGTTCCTATTTCCAGGAATATGGGGATAGTACCGTTTATAAAGTCAAGACAAAAGGAATTATAAAGCAATCAGCGCTTCCTGTAATGGCCCCTGTACTTTTATTGCCAGCTGGCTTCCGGAAGCATTTTAAAGGAAACATTATCAAGAAATAAGTGATGAGATGTTGCATATTCGCAACTTATTTATTTTATTTGATGAGGGAAAATAGTAGTAGCTTGATCTCTTTAACAAATGGTCTTGTGAAATAGTTAAACATATTAGCATGAAATCAAATAAGACACGCAGACACTTTTTAAAACAGGCCTCTGCTATTGCGGTAGTTTCCTCTGCAGTTCCCTCTAAAGGGGTACGGGATTTTTTGGCCCGGACAACAATTGTAGAATCTATTAAAAATAAGTCATTACAACCGGCTACGTTTTCAGCTATTCACATTCAGGGTGAATTATTAACACGTGCCCTGAAAAATTATGACCGGTTGGAAACCGATATATATAAGCCAGAGAACGATTTCAACGCTGGCGGAGCCTCGGAGGGGTGGCCCGGGGATAAGGAAGGACGGATTATTCTTGGCTTAACACTACAGGCGCAAGCCACCCACAGAGAGCCGCGATACCTTGATAAAATTATTAGTCTGATCCCTGAGCACTTGAATGAGGCAGGTTATCTGGGGCCAGTTTTGAAAGATAGGATTATGGAGCAACAGCTCTCAGGCCATGGTTGGTTTCTGAGAGGCCTGTGCGAGTATTATAAATGGAAGGGAGACGCTAAGGTGAAAAAGTATATTCAAGATATTATTTATCATCTGGCCTTGCCGACCCGTGGCCATTATTTAAATTATCCCATTGATCCTGAAAGTCGTAAACAGGATGCAGGAGGGGCCGCCGGAACTACCCAGAATACGGTCGGTAGCTGGATGTTATCGTCGGATATAGGCTGTGCTTTTATTTTCCTGGATGGTGTAGTGCAGGCATATAGCATATTTCCTTCTGATGAATTAAAAGACCTGATTGAAGAAATGATCGGTAGGTTTCTACAGATCAACCTGGTAGCAATCAAGGCACAGGCGCATGCTTCGCTTACTGCCCTTCGGGGAATGTTGCGTTATTATGAAATAACAGGGCAATCTGATCTCCTGGACGAGGTTGAAAAGCGGTACAATTTATACCGTAATGTGGCCATGACAGAAAATTATGAAAATTACAACTGGTTTGGACGGCCTGAATGGACAGAATCCTGCGCCATTATTGATTCTTTCATGTTAGCCGTACAATTGTGGCAATATACACGGAACCCGCTTTATCTGGAAGATGCTCATCATATCTATTACAACGCTATCTGTCACGCCCAGCGTGCTAATGGCGGGTTTGGACTGGATAACTGCCCCGGTCCGGTAGCTGATTCGTTGAAGGTGTATGCCGATGAAGCATGGTGGTGTTGCACGATGCGCGGTGGAGAAGGAATGGCGAGTGCGATCCAATATAATTATTTCCCCGGCCCCAATGAATTGATCGTTCCTTTTTACAACAGCAGCGAGACTGTTTTTATGTTCCATCGTAAAAAGGTTGTTCTTAAACAGCTTTCGAACTACCCGTTTGAGAACAAAGTAGCTTTTGAGGTACAGGAGTCTGAGAACCCATCGGATATTATTTTTAAATTATTTAAGCCTTCCTGGACGAACAATCATGAATTGAGAATAAACGGCCATAAACAGTCATTTAAGGAAGACGATGGATTTATGACATTTAGCACGGCGCTCACGAAGGGCACAAGAATTGAACTTAAATTCGACCAGCAGGTCAATATGTATAATATGGTCAATATGGAACATTCCAGGGCAGGACATTACGCGATCACCTATGGGCCTCTGCTGTTGGGTTGCCAGCAAAATGATTTGATCTCTTTTAATCAGGTTCCGCAGGTTCGACGGCAGTCAACGAATGAGTGGATTGCAGGCAACGATCATGTCAGGCTCTCTACAGTTTATCATTTGATGGATCCGCGGGTATCCAGAGAGGCAAATTACCATAAACAGATCCTTTTTAAATACAGTTAATAAAAATTCGTCATATTGATATGAAGAAAAGAACACAATTTATGATGCTGCTCATGACGTTTATGGTTACAACCATGACAGTCTTTGGGACGGCTATAAAACAACCTGTATTATGGAAAGCGCACTGGATTACCGCTACACAAAGTCAGAGCGCAACAAACACATGGATCTGTTTTCGAAAGGAAGTAGCCATTCAAAAAAGACCCACCCTCGCATTAGCCAAAATTGCAGTCGACAGCAAGTACTGGTTATGGATCAACGGCCGGCGTGTGATATTTGAGGGAGGATTGAAAAGAGGGCCTGATCCATTAGATACCTATTACGATGAAATAAATATTGCTCCTTACCTGCATGAAGGGAAAAATACGATTGCCGTATTGCTCTGGTATTTTGGGAAGGATGGCTTTTCACACAATAGCAGCGGTAAAGCCGGTATGGTATTTCAATGTATTACACCCGAAATAACCCTATTAAGTGATCAGTCATGGAAGGCGAGAACAAATCCGGCCTACGAAATATCACCACCGCCTCATCCCAATTATCGCCTCTCAGAGTCGAATGTCTGTTATGACGCCAGAAAGGATTTAGGATCTTGGTATTTACCGGATTATAAGGCGTCTGATCATGGGTTCGGAGACGCGTTGGAGATCGGTATCCCGCCCTGTGCACCGTGGCATCAACTGGTGAAAAGGCCCATCCCTCAGTGGAAGGATTATGGATTAAAAAAGTATGTAAACGAAAAGGTGATGCCAGGAAAAGATGCTGATACAATTATCTGCCAGTTGCCCTACAATGCTCAAATAACGCCTTATCTGGAACTATCATCGCCCGCGGGAAAGACCATAAGAATTCAAACAGATGACTATACAGGGGGAAGCGCCCTGAATGTGAGGGCTGTTTACGTTACGAGAAAGGGCAGCCAGGCGTATGAAAGTTATGGCTGGATGAATGGGAACAAAGTATATTATGTTATTCCCAAAGGAGTAAAGGTAGAAGGTTTAAAGTACCGGGAGACAGGATATGATACTGAACTTTCGGGTAGTTTCAATTGTAATGACCCTTTTTTTAACCGCCTTTGGGAAAAAGCAAGGCGTACATTATATATTACCATGCGGGATAATTATATGGATTGTCCTGATCGTGAGAGGGCACAGTGGATCGGGGATGAAGTCAACGAAGCAGGGGAAGCGTTTTATGCGCTGGATACCATGAGTCATCTATTACAGAGAAAGGGTATGTATGAGCTAATTGGTTGGCAGCGGCAGGATAGCACGTTGTTTGGACCGATACCTGCCGGTAATTGGGATAAAGAACTTCCATGCCAGATTTTAGCTGATGTGGGCTATTACGGTTTTTGGAATTATTATCTGAATACAGGTGATCTTAAAACAATACAAGATCTTTATGACGGTGTCAAAAAGTATGTGGCAATCTGGAAATTAAATGACAAGGGAACTGTTGGATTCCGGAAAGGTGGATGGACATGGGGTGACTGGGGCGAGGATATTGACACGGTATTATTAGAGAATGCATGGTATTATCTGGCACTGAAAGGAATGCGGAATATGGCGGAGGCCCTTGGCAAAGGAGAGGATTATCAAGGATACCAAAAGATGATGCAAGGACTGAAAAAAACATTTAACAGCGAATTCTGGAATGGAAAATCTTATCGTAGCCCTGCCTATAAATATGCAACGGATGACCGCTCCCAGGCTTTGGCAGTAGTAGCAGGATTGGCAGATAAGGATAAATATCCTGCCTTGTTGCGGGTATTTAAACATGAAGAACATGCCAGCCCGTATATGGAGAAATACGTACTGGAGGCCTTGTTTATGATGGGTAATGCAGATTATGCCCTGTTGAGAATGGAAAAAAGATTTGGTCCAATGGTCGATAATCCCAATTATACTACCTTGTTTGAAGGATGGGGAATCGGGGGAGAAGGCTATGGCGGTGGCACCACTAACCATGCCTGGAGCGGCGGCGGGCTTACACTATTATCTCAATATGTCTGCGGGATCAGCCCTTTAACCCCTGGTTATAAACTTTTCAGGGTAAAGCCACAATTGGGATCCCTCCATTATGCCGAAGCGCTTGTTTCAACGGTACGGGGTCAGATAGATGTTTCCATTAAAAAGCATAATAAACGTTTCTCGATGAATATAACGGTTCCTGAAGATACCAAATGTGAAGTATATTTACCTGCTGTATATTCCAGAATCTTAGTCAATGGTAAGGGAGTGAAGCCTACCAGAGATGGACTTTCCAATGTTGTTATGGTGAAGTCAGGAACATTTCAGTTTGATTTGGAATTAAAGAAATAAAATATGTTGGAATGAAAGTAAAGAATCTAAGAAGCAGTAACTGGTTTGGACGAAGAGGAAAAGATGGGTTTATTTATCGCGCCTGGATGAAAAATCAAGGTATTCCCGATGACGAATTTTATGGTAAACCGGTTATTGGAATTTGTAATACCTGGAGCGAATTGACGCCTTGTAATGCCCATTTCAGGGAATTAGCAGAATCCGTTAGACGAGGGGTCCTGGAGGCAGGTGGCTTCCCTCTGGAATTTCCGGTGATGTCCCTTGGGGAAACATTAATGAAGCCTACTGCCATGTTATACCGTAATTTAGCCAGTATGGACGTGGAAGAGTCTATAAGGGCTAATCCATTGGACGGTGTAATACTGTTATGCGGTTGTGATAAAACAACGCCTTCACTGGTTATGGGAGCCTGTAGTGTTGATATTCCAACACTGGTGGTTTCGGGTGGCCCCATGTTAACAGGCCGGTACAGAGGAACAAGCATCGGAACAAGTGATGTATGGCGTTATCATGATGATGTTCGTGAAAGTAAAATAAAAGAAGAAGAGCTGATAACAATAGAATCTGCCATGTGTCGTAGTCGGGGTCATTGTGCCGTAATGGGCACCGCGTCCTCCATGGCTTGTATGGTAGAATCCTTAGGGCTTTCACTGCCTGGGAATGCGGCTATACCGGCCGCGGATGCACGTCGTAAAACCCTTGCGCAACTTTCAGGCCGGCGCATCGTTGACATGGTAAAAGAAGATATAAAACCATCGGATATCCTTACCCGGAATGCTTTCGAAAATGCGATTAAAATAAACGCGGCCATTGGCGGATCGACAAACTTTGTCATTCACCTCTTGGCCATTGCCGGAAGAATCGGTATGCCCCTTACCTTGCAGGATTTCGATGATTTATCTGCTGATATCCCGCTTATTGTAAATCTCCAGCCTTCCGGCGAATATTTTATGGAGGATTTCTATTACGCAGGAGGACTGCCGGCAGTCTTAAAAGAACTTGACGTTATTCTTCATCGTGATTGTATAACAGGAAATGGGAAAAGGATTGGGGAGAATTATAAAGACGCCCAAAATTATAATCAGAAGGTGATTTCTTCTTTAGACAAACCTTTTAATAGTGTATCGGGACTCGCTGTATTGAAAGGTAATTTATGCGAACAGGGCGCTGTGATTAAGCCATCAGCGGCAAGCGCTCATTTAATGCAGCATACGGGTAAAGCCGTAGTATTTGAAAACATAGAAGACTATAAATCAAGAATTGATGACGACGACCTTGAAGTCGATGAAAACAGCATACTGGTTTTAAAGAACGTAGGTCCCAAAGGTTACCCCGGTATGCCCGAAGTAGGTAACATGGGGCTCCCCAAAAAATTATTGGCGAAAGGGGTTACTGATATGGTGCGCATTTCCGATGGCCGGATGAGCGGTACCGCCTTCGGGACAGTGGTATTACATGTTTCACCTGAGGCTGCTATGGGAGGCAATTTTGCATTAATTGAAACCGGAGATGTTATATCTCTGGACGTACCTCACCGTTCCCTGATACTCGAAGTTGACGCTGAAGAACTGACCTTAAGAAAACGGGCGTTTAAGCCCTCATTGCCAAAAATGGAAAGGGGGTATGTGAACTTATATGTTAACCATGTGCTGCAGGCGCATCAAGGTGCTGACATGGACTTTCTAACAGGAAATTCGGGCAGTGAGGTCGTCAGGGATTCTCATTAGAAATGCAGAGATTCTTATAATGTTAAAAAAATAAAAAATGAAACGATTTGTTGATCAGGTAGCTATTATTTCAGGAGGTGCCGATGGCTTAGGCAAAAATATTGCCCGTCGCATTGCCTCGGAAGGGGGGACGATTATATTGTTTGATATAAATAAGCCTTTGTTACAAAAGACAATAGATGAATTCCGCAATGACGGTTTCATTGTTGGTGGTCATGTAGTTGACATCTCATCAGAAAATGGGGTGCAGCAAGCCATTCAAATGGCGGAAGATGAATTTGGAAAAATAGATATCATGGTGAATTCCGCCGGTATTGTCGGACCCACTAATACGAAAATTACTGATTACAGCGCTGAAGACTACGATAAAATATATCGTATCAACCTGAGAGGAACTTTCTTAATGACGAAATACGCTGTAAAAGCCATGGAGAAGCATAACTATGGACGTATTTTACTATTAGCATCTATTGCAGGGAAAGAAGGGAATCCTGGTATGGTGGGATATTCATCCATGAAAGCGGGCGTGATAGGATTGGTAAAAGGAATAGGGAAGGAGTATGCGGAGACGGGTATCACAGTGAATGGACTGGCCCCTGCAGTGATTAAAACTGCGATGAACGATAATACCGCACCGGAACAACTTGACTATATGGCATCTAAGATACCTATGAAGCGACTGGGGACAGTGGAGGAAGTGGCTTCTATTGCTGCCTGGATCGTATCAAAGGAATCGAGTTTTAATACAGGCTTCATATTCGATATTTCAGGCGGAAGGGCAACTTATTGATTCAGTTAATTAGACATTATGTCATGAAAAAAAAGGTTATAATATTAGGAGGGTCGTCAGGTATAGGGAAAGCTACTGCAGAAAGGTTTGCAAGCGAAGGATGGCAGGTATTTATAGCTGCTCCCGATAGAGCAGAATGTATGGATGTCGTCAATGGGTTAACGGGGGAGGGTCACATAGCTTATGAATTGGATATTCGCGAAGAAGGGCAACTTCAGGGACTTCGCCATATGATCGAAGATCGATGGGGGAATTTCGATGTACTGGTGAATAGTGTGGGTATATCGCAGAAACATGCGGTGATTGATTCGGACTTTTCAGCCTGGGATAATTCCTTGCAAGTCATGTTGTATGGTTCAGTGAAGGCCTGTCGCAAGATCGTTCCGTTAATTAACAACGGCGGCCGCATCATTCACATTACTTCTATACATTATCAGAGAGTGGCGGAAGGAAGCTCTGCCTATGGAATGGCGAAGGCGGCCATTACACAACTTACGCGTTCTCTGGCAATAGAGCTGGCGCCCCGCAATATCCTTGCAAATGCGATCGCCCCCGGATTTGTGGACACACCTATGTCAGTGAAAGAAGATGGTAAGAATGAACTGGAACTGGATTGGTTTAAAGATGATTATATTAAAGGGAAACACCTTCCTTTAAAAAGAGCAGGGAGGCCGGAGGAGATTGCCGGCGTTGTCTGGTTCCTTGCAGGGCCTGATGCATCTTATATTACCGGTTCTGTAATTACGGTTGATGGTGGATTAACGATAACTTTTTAGTCAGGCAGGCAAACCAAAAATAAGTCAAAAATAAGACAATATGCAGACGGGCCCTTCCGATGAACTTGCAATTAAAAGAAATGTAGAGAAATCCTCTTTCAATAAGGGGTATGTGTTAGGGATGAGCCTGATAGCTGCCATGGGCGGGTTAATGTTCGGGTTTGACCTGGGGGTAATAACAGGAGTAATTCCTTTTATTCAGAAGCAATTTAATCTTGAAGGGTTTAGCCTGGGGTGGGTAGTAGCTATTTTCGAGGTGGGTTGCATGGGAGGGACCTTTATTACCGCCTGGTTGACAGATAAGTTGGGCAGAAAGAAAATGCTCCTTTTTACCGCGGCTTCTTTCCTGATCACGACGATCGGGGCAGCGCTTTCCCCCAGTGCTTCACTCCTTGCGCTGTGGCGGTTTGCACAAGGTCTTGGGGTAGGCGCCGCGTCGGTGTTATCACCTATGTACATAGCTGAAATCGCACCCGCTCCTATGCGGGGCAAATTGGTTTCCACCAACCAGCTTTCAATTGTATTCGGTGTGTTACTGGCGATTGTTGTTTGTTATTATTTGGGAGATCCGAATGACATTGAAAGTTGGCGTTGGATGTTTGGCGCTGCATTTGTGCCGGCAATTATATTCTTCGGGGCCTTGTTTGCCATACCGGAAAGTCCCCGATGGCTTGTAAAAGCCCATTATAACGAGCGAGCGGAAAAGGTGTTGAAAAAAATAGGAGATGCCCGCTTTGCAGAAACTGAACTAAAAGAAATCAATGAGTCATTACGGGTATCCAGCCGGGAAGGAACCTATCGCGAACTTTTCGGGGCCGTCATTTTGCCAACCTTACTGGTTGGTTTTGGATTGGCGGTGCTTCAACAGTTTTCCGGAGCCAATAATGTTACTGCTTACATGCAGATTATTTTTGCAAAAGCTAATATCAGTATTAAAGAAGGGCTGCTCAATGCAGTATTTGTCGGCCTGGTACTTTTTGTATTAACGATCCTTGCCATTATACTGGTAGATAGAATGGGAAGAAGAAAACTAATGCTTATCGGTACTTTATTCATGGCCTTGTTACTTTTCTTGTTGGCTTGGTCCTTCAACAGTACCGCAGTGAATGGAACACTTGTTTTTATTTTTGTGATGGCCTATATTGCTATCTATGCTTTTACGCTGGCGCCTGTAACCTGGGTGCTCTTATCGGAAATATTCCCCAACTATATTCGTAGCAAGGCTTTATCCTTATCATCATGTGTTTTATGGCTTGCCACATTTTTGGTAGTGTTTATTTCTCCCTACCTGCTCAGACTAAGCCCTGTAATTAACTTTATTATCTTTGGTATCTGTAATATCATCGGATTTTTCTTTGTGTTTCGATATGTACCTGAAACAAAAGGAAAAACCCTGGAAGAGATAGAAACAATCTTATCCAAAAGATAAAGTCAGAGATCCTTTTGGATATATTTAATAAATATATATTCATGCATATTATCGCGGTTTGGTTACTGCTGTATTCTAGATGGCTTACAACGTGAAATATTTTGGCTGTTGCAACCTAAATAGAATGATTTTAGGGATCGAATCACTTGTCATCATCGGCAGTCTTATACGAAGTGCTTTCTTTCTGGCATGATAGCGAGCTGTATTAAAACACCCGTTTGTGAGGCCGGAAAGTCCGATGATACGTTTTGAACCGGCACAGAAAACGGGTGCCCGTGCTATCACCCATTGCCTGGATGGAAGCGGTATTAAAGGCTATGCTACTTAATCTGTGACTGTTAAAATTGCGATATATTTATATTGTTGGCCTTTGTATTTTGATAATTTGCAAATGATAAAAATACAAGAAACAGCATAGAGCAGGATGGTACAGGACACCACAGGATGGGAAAACCTTAGGTAAGTTATAGCTTTACCGGCATTAATCTAATCAATTGACCCTAAATCTCTTACTCAATGCTAAAATGGAAGTTTCGTCTATGTTTTTTTCGGATTTTGACAAGAGAAAGAATGATGGCTTGCTGGAAGGTCGGATAATATGGTTTTGGTACCGCCAAGGGCCACTTACCCCATTTATGGAGATTATTTCTTATTTGACAGGTTGGAAAAGAAGGTATCATCCTGCTATTGTTAAAGCAACATAAGTAACTATATTTATTTCTGTTGGACCCGGGGGGCAGGATACTGCATAAGAAGGACGTTTTATTTTATGCAAGTAAAAACGAAGCCAGTAAAATGATTAAGAATATATTGGAATGATAAACTTCTTTAGATATAAGTTTGCAATAAGGGGCCACCTTAAATTGGTTCCATTGGTAACCGGACTAATCGTTTTAGCTTCTATTTCCGGTGTTTCACAGGTAAAAGATATTTTTACATCCTTGCCTCCCGGTTCGGCCAAATTGAACGGTTATCTTGAAAACAACATAGAGAATTCCCTTCGTCACTGGAATATGGGCGTGGTTCCGTATGCTGCATTCGTAGATGTATTTAGAAATGGGAGAACTTTTTTTGCCGAGGGGGAGATGTGGGGCAAAGCCGTTCGTTCGGGATGCATGTTCTATCGGTATACGCAGGACCCTGCTTTAAAAAAGATCCTTCATGCTACTGTGACTGATCTGTTGACTACCCGGCGTTCCAATGGAAGTATCAGCGCTTCTGATGTAGCCAAACAACCGGATGGCCCTGGTGGTGATCTTTGGGAGCGGACCTATGTGTTATTGGGGCTTGAAAGATATTACACCCTTGTAGATCGGGATCCAAAAGTATTGAAGGCGATGGTAGAGGAAGCGGATTGTACCTTGTCCCAAATAGGCCCAGCGCCAAAAGTGAGCATCCTTGATCAGGGATGGAGCCCAAACCATGTAGAATCCAGTACTATATTGGATCCTGTCATGCGGCTTTATAAAATTACCGGTTACAAGCGCTACCTGGATTTCGCCAAATACATCGTATCTCAGGGAGGGGCCAAAGGCTATAATCTCATCAAGCAGGCTTATGATAATGTAGCCCCTTACCGGATGGGAGGGACTTACCCAAAAGCATACGAGATGATGTCTTTTTTCGACGGTTTAATTGAATATTACCGGGTAACCGGCGATCCATATATAAAACAGGCTGTTCTTAACCTGTTTGGGAATATTAAATCTAAAGAGATCACGATCATTGGTAACGGAGGTGGGGATCAGCCTTATCATCCTGATGTCTATGGCGAAGCATGGGATAATACCGCGTTTGAACAAACAAATCCTGATATAAAACGGATGATGGAAACCTGTGCCGGTGTGACATGGCTGCAATTTTGTACGCAGGTATTACGTTTGACCGGTAATCCTTCTACGGCAGATTATATGGAGAAATATATTTATAATGGCCTTATCGGCGCCATGCGGCCGACAGGCACTGGTTTCAGCTATGTCAATTTATTAGATGGTATTAAAACAAATATTCATGGCTGGGGCGGGACACTTGGCAATGTAAACGTGACTTGTTGCAATTTGAATGGTCCTATGGGATTGGCTTATATTCCTTATATAGCGGTGATGCGTTCCCCGGAAGGCCCGGTAATTAATCTTTATAATGCCGGGACGACGACCACTGAAATCAAGGATGGTAATAAGGTGAAGCTGGATATTGTAACCGATTATCCACAGACAGGTACCATCAGGATAAAGGTCACCCCTGAAAAAAAGGCTGACTTTGCTGTCAGATTGCGTATTCCCTCCTGGAGCAAAAGAACCACATTGACCGTGAATGGTAAGAAGTTAACAGTGACCCCGGGGACTTATAAAGAAATCAAACGAAAATGGTCTTCAGGAGATCAAATTCAGATGGTACTGGATATGCGATGCCGACTTATAAAGGCACCACACGGAAGCAATCCAGCAGGCTTTCATGACCAGGCCCTTGTCAGGGGACCCATCGTCCTTGCAAGAGATGAAAATATCGATTCGAGCTATAATAAGCCTGTTTCTATTATTTCAAATAATGGATATGTTGATATTGTCGCTGAAACGCCTTACCTGCCTGGAACAAGGATGCAATTCCGGGTACCGACAACAGAAGGATTTATTCACATGGAAGATTATGCCTCGGTCAATAGCTGGAATGGCAAGCATATCTGTACGTGGCTTCCGACAAAAAAATAAATTTAATAATGATACTTTTATTTACCCAAAAACCATGAAATACCTCCTGTTACTACTTGGCGCGTTATCCCTATCAGCATCCGGTTATGCGCAATCCGCTGCGGACACTTCTTATTATAGGGATCTTTATTCTGATACCTGGGTAGGAACCGATGCGCTCGGAAGAGCGATGCCCACTTATGGGGATGTGGGTCGTGTTAAACATGATCACAGGCGCGTGGTGGGCATTTTTTACATTACCTGGCATCGGGACGGGTTACATCGCCTCGATAGTCCCTACAGAGCCGATGTAACAGAGATACTGAAAGCCCATCCAGAGGCGCGCTTAAATGCAAAGGATCCGGCATGGGGACCTTATGGTTCTTATCATTGGGGAGAGCCCGAGAATGGCTACTTTTTAAGTAAAGATAGGTATGTGATTCGGAAAGATATGTCCATGTTATCGGATGCAGGGGTGGATGTCCTGATCATGGATGTAACCAATGCCGTGAGGTATTGGGATGAATGGAAGGTGGTTTTTTCTGTTATGGAGAAGATGAAGGAAGAGGGAAACAAGGTCCCCAGATTTTGTTTCTGGGCGTTTAACGGACCTGTGATCACCGTGGTGCAGGATCTATATGATAAAATCTATAAAAGCGAAAAATATAAGGACCTGTGGTTTTACTGGGACGGGAAACCATTGTTATTATATAATGGCAATCCAACCGTCGATGCCAATGGAAATGGCGTAAAGAACCCTAATCCGAATTATGATAGCACGGCACTTACGGATTCGCACAATCCGCATTACAAAGATCCGGATTATTCAAGCAAGTATTATACCGGTTATACCAAGGAAGTTAAACAGTTCTTTACGCTAAGGACCATGTGGTGGGGGTATTATAAATGGGCGGGTAAACGCTTTGTGGGCACAGAAAACAACTGGAGCTTTGGATATGATATGGGAAACGATCATGTTAAAATGATGAGCCCCGAACAGTTGGCCTCAAAACATAATGGACGGATTGAAGAATTTGCGGTCACCCCTGCACAACATCCTTCAAGCTTAATTGGGAAATCCTGGACAAAGAAAAATGGTGAACCTGCATTGAATGAATATGATCTTCCTGATTCGGCTTATGTTCCCTGGTTAGGTAAAACAGTAAAAAAGCCTGAGGGATACGGAATTTATTTCCAGCAACGATGGAATGGGGCGCTTAAAGCTGATCCTCAATTTCTCTACCTCAATGACTGGAATGAATTGACCGCCGGTAAATATCCGCCATCTGACGGGAAAACGGTTCAATTTATGCGACGAAACAGCACATATTTCTTTGTAGATCAGTATAATGCTGAATTTAACCGCGCGATCAGCCCTATGAAAGGCGGTTATACCGATAACTACTATATGCAAATGGCCGAAAACATACGTCGTTATAAAGGTGTACGGCCCATTCCGGTTTTGAAAGGATTGCATCAGATTAAAATGGGTAGTGATTTTTCTGGTTGGGATAAGATCAAAACCGAATATCGCGATACAAAGGATGATATCTTTCATCGTGATTATAATGGCTATGGCGGACTCCACTATACAAACAATTCCGGACGAAATGATATTATCACCAGTAAAGTCGCTGTGGATAGAAAAAATATCTATTTTTATGCTGAGACAACTGGCCCGCTTACTTCTTACGAGGGCAAAAATTGGATGTTACTGTTTATTGATGCCGATAAGAATTCAAATACGGGGTGGTATGGTTATGATTTTCTGATCAATAAAAACATCAATAAAAACACCACATCCCTGATGAAGTATGACAAGGCTTCAAAGAAGTGGACTGAAATAAGCAGGCTGGATTATGATTACAAAGGAAATAAGCTTGAAATTGTGGTTCCCAGGAAGTTATTGGGACTGAAAAGTAATGCATTCACGTTTGATTTTCACTGGTGTGATAACCCAGCCGATTTAAATAATCAAATTTCTCTATGTATTGATGGCGATAGTGCGCCCAATAGAAGATTTAACTACCGCTGTATCTGGAAGAAATGATTTTAATATTAGATAAGCAATACAGGACAGTACAGAATTGTAACAAATTAATGGAGGATTACCTTTAATATCATGAAGTCACGCATACTATTATTATTATTGTCTCTGTTTCTTGTTTATTCTACCAGCGCTCAGTCACAAAAGAGGCTAAAATCGGGTAAACAAATTCCTATTCTTGCCTGGTATAGCGTTCCGGCCAATGAAACATCTGTTGCGCGCTATGAGGAGCTGAAGGAGTCCGGCATATCTTATAGTTTCACGTCTTTTAAGAATGAGAAAGAGATAACAAAGGCCCTGAAAGCCGCCCGGAAAGCAGGGGTAAAACTGGTTATCTCCTGTCCGGAACTTAAGACTGAAACAGAAAGGATTGTCAAAAAATATAAGCATAATCCAGCTGTTGCGGGCTATTTTCTGGCGGATGAGCCGGGGCCGGCTGCTTTTCCGGGACTTGCAAAATGGGTGAAGAAAATCCATTCAATTGATAGTAAACATTTTTGTTATATCAATCTATTGCCCAATTATGCCGATATGAAGCAGCTTGGTTTAAAGAATTACCGGGAATATGTACACTTGTTCATAAAAGAGGTACCCATAAAATATCTTTCCTTCGATTTCTATCCAGTAGTGGGCAATTCACTTCGGGAAAGATGGTATGAGAATCTGGAAGTTTTTGCCGATGAAGCCAGAAAGGCAGGGAAGCCATTCTGGGCATTCGCGCTCACCGTTTCCCACGGTCCTTATCCCATTCCGACCGTTGCGATGTTAAGGCTGGAGATATTCAGTGATTTGGCTTATGGCGCACAGGCAATCCAATATTTCACCTATTGGACACCCAAAGGAACAAGATGGGATTTTCATCATGGCCCGATCACGCTCGATTCCAAACGGAGTGATGTATATGACAGAATGAAGGAAGTGAATAGTGAGATCAAACAGTTGTCATGGGTCTTCAGCGGGGCAAAGGTGCTGTCTGTTGCGCATACAGGAGACACTATTCCGTTAGGGACGAAGCGGTTGTCAAAGTTGCCAAATCCTATAAAATCGCTTAAAACAGAGGGGAAGGGAGCGGTAGTTTCTGTACTCCAAAACGGTAAGGATTCATTTCTTGTTATTGTTAATCGTGATTTTATCAATCCTATGAAGCTGACTATTGATTGTGATTCAACGGTCGGAAAGGTATTAAAAGATGGGAGTACGGTACCTGCCAAGGGCTATATGAATACGATGGAAATTGATCCGGGCGATGTGGCAATCTATACATGGAAAACAAATCATTAAACCACTGATATTTATTATATTCTTCAAGCTATGAAAAAATCTGTCTTAATATTTCTAATGGGTGTTATCAGTATGCAGGTAATGGCGCAGCAGAACACCATCAATGAAGCGGTGCATATTATTCCTGAACCGGTTTCTTTACAGGTCAATGCCGGATATTTCCACTTAAATAGAGATACCCGTATCATTTATACTACAAAACAGGCTTCGGGTATTGCGGCGATCATGAAAGGGATGTTGGATGAACCTACCGGTTTTCATCTTACCGTAAAAAATGAGAATACTGAGACGGCAGACAATGTGATCATCCTTAGACTCAATACAAGGCCAAATACCAAACTGGGAGATGCCGGATATACTTTGAAGGTTTTGCCTGACAAGGTGCTGATTGCAGCCAATAAATCACGAGGGCTTTTCTATGGTATGCAAACACTCATGCAACTATTCCCACCAGACATCGAAAGTAAAACCGTCAGGAAAGCTGTAAAATGGCAGATTCCTTCTGTAAA
Organism: Chitinophagaceae bacterium; assembly: GCA_036278455.1. GTDB lineage: Bacteria > Bacteroidota > Bacteroidia > Chitinophagales > Chitinophagaceae > FW021-bin31. The sequence continues at coordinate 21,324 of DASULB010000451.1, forward strand.
TATCCTGGACTATCCCCGCTTTGGCTGGCGTGGATTGATGCTGGATGTAAGCCGTCACTTCTTTTCCAAGCAATTTGTAGAGGCGTATATCGATGAAATGGCCAAATATAAATTCAATGTATTTCACTGGCATCTGGCTGATGACCAGGGATGGCGGATTGAAATAAAAGGATTACCGAAATTGACCGAAGTAGGTGCGTGGCGTGTGCCGCGTACCGGCAGGTGGGGAACGTTTAAAGGGCCGCAACCGGGTGAAAAAGCTACTGCGGGAGGATATTACACTCAGGAAGATATCCGGGAAATTGTGGCTTATGCGCAAAAACGGTTCGTCACAATTGTTCCTGAAATAGATGTTCCGGCACATAGCCTGGCACTTATTGCTTCCTACCCTAATTTATCCTGTACCAAACAACAGTATTCCGTCACTCCGCAATATGCACCGGGAGGTGTGGATAACGTCCTTTGCGTAGCAGATGATTCCACCTGGCTGATCCTGGATAAGATATTTACCCAGGTGGCGGCCTTATTTCCCGGAGAGTATATTCATGTGGGAGGAGATGAAGCAAACAGAAGTTTTTGGACTAAAGATCCAAAGGATCAGGCTTTGATGAAAAAAGAAGGAATTAAAACTCCGGCGGAATTACAAAGTTATTTTGAAAAGAAGCTGGAGAAAATCATTATTTCTAAAGGAAAGAAAATGATAGGCTGGGATGAGATACTGGAGGGAGGGCTGGCTCCGGAAGCTGCCGTGATGAGCTGGCGTGGTATAGAAGGAGGAATCAAAGCCGCTAAGATGGGCCATCATGTGGTGATGACGCCGACGGGGAATTGCTATCTGGATTATTGTCAGGGAGATCCGCTGGTAGAGCCTGCTGCCGGTGGCAGGCTAACGCTTAGTACCTGTTATAAATTTGAACCGGTTCCTGACGGCGTTGATGCCAAATATATCCTTGGTGGGCAGGGAAACCTGTGGACCGAGAATGTTCCGAATGGACGTCATGCAGAGTATATGACTTGGCCTCGTTCACTGGCATTGTCTGAAGTATTCTGGTCACCTAAAAACAAGCGTAGCTGGCCTGACTTTGTACGGCGTATGGATGCACGCCTGAAGTACATGGATATTTCAAAGGTGAAATATGCACGAAGTGCATACGATGCGGTGATCAGTGGGGTAAAAAATGCGGACGGGAAGCTGAAGGTAAAGTTAGCAACAGAGATTCCCGGCCTGGATATTTACTACACGTTCGATGGAACCAATCCGGACAATTTTTACTCAAAGTATGAAGGGACAGCCTTAAGCATTCCGAAGGGTGCTACAGAAATCCGTGTGATCACTTATCGCGATGGCAAACCCATTGGACGTCAGATAAATTGTCCGTTGACTGAGGTGGCGAAAAGAATCCAGAAGTAGCAATTCACCCCTATTATGTCGCAAGAATTTTTTTAATAAGGCTGATATTTGCCTTTTATGGAATGTCGGCCGCCGGTTTCACCGAAATGGGGGAATTCTACCTGCGGAATCGAGATTGGCAAGTCCCATATAGATATTTCCAATCTATTTAGCGTTAAATATAATGGGTCCCTGTATTTTGAAAGTTCTCAATAGACTTTTGAGGGATCGATGCATACAATGTAGTCTTGCCGGAGACGATAAGCAATGTCCGGATGACCATGACGGGAATATATTAAATACACCCGATATACTGGTGGCCATGTAAGTAAGACGACGGTTGTTGTATCTTGATGTGTAATGTATTCGTGTCGCCGGTATATTTTGTTCATGTTTTTATTCATTTAACTCTCAGCTTATTGTCATCAATTGGAAAGTAATAATATTAAGACTGGTAAATCAGCCTTTACTTTTGACGAACTTTGATGTTAATAATTTCCAGAAGTGATTTTATCTTATACAGATCACTTGGATACAAAAGATATAGTTGAAACAGGACAGTACAGGATGGTTTTAATAAGAGAGTTCCTTATCATTGCAAAATAATTTTGAAGTTTGATAGGGCTTTGAGATTTAAAGGTGATAATTAACCTATTTTTAAATTTAAATCTTTAAAAACAGGATAGTGCAGGATGGTTAAAAAAAAGTTGTTATTATTTTTGGATCGGTGACTGTATGAAACCCTTACCTGATCGGGGACATAGCATGATGTCGTCAATTTAGTCACGGTTTGGGAAATTAATCGTAGCAGGTGATTTCAAGCAATACATCCTTAGTGTCTTTACGCTTTTGATGGGAATATGCATGTGGCGGATAATGAGGTGGCTGATGTTGAATCTGTATATACTGTTTTACTATCATAATAACAATGGTGATTGTGTTTTATATAATGATGGCTTGGCTGTAGTTTTCGCTCCTAATGTAAATCTACACATATCAATAATTTGTTGATAGACAATGAAAAAATGCAAAAACAGAACGCATTTGTTCAAGGCTACTTCATGCCCATTGTAATTAGAAAGGATTTGACTTTTTTTTTAAAGATATTTTGTTCTTTGGCATTGTTGCCTCTGTTAATCTTTAATAAGAAACAGTGCGACGATGAATGCTTTATAGTTATGAAATACATTTGGGAATGTTGCAATTTCCGGATTTGCCTCAGACAGTGCATAATAATATAAATGTTTTAAACTGTAACGGAAATACAATATAAACTGAGCTTGCTGTTGATGTGCATTGCCGGCGTTGGCAGCCAATGAGAAAGAATAACTTTATGCCGGAACAATTATTTTACAAAATTTTAAAGGTAATTGCCCTCTTTTTTTTGAGACCGCTATCCATAAATAGGTTGTTTCAGATCATCCGGCTTATGTATTTCAAGGACCGATTATTTATAATTTTCTTTATTTGATTCAGTTACGACTTTTAAATCGAGTATTTCCTGCAAAGGGAATAACGATCGAGTTAATACCTAAATAAACCAACAATATGGCACAGACGTTACGCTACTTGAGATATTACTGTGGAATATCTTTATTGCTGATGGTACTACCTCAGCTTCTCCATGCCCGGCCTTCCCGCGTAGTCAATAACACATCCATCGAATATGGGGTTTTAAAAACTTCGGTTGTTTCTTCCAGGATTTCTTTTATAGACTTCTACGTTGATCCCATTAGAGTATATGGCGTGGTGAAAGATAAACTTGGTCAACCGCTGGTAGGTGTAACGGTGCAAGTGAAGGGTACAACAGAGGGAGTGATAACGGATGATAACGGAAAATTCTCTCTGAAGGCGGAACCTACCGACTCCCTGGTGATTTCGTATGTCGGATATCAGCGTCAAGTGGTGACGGCCAGTAACGGGGCAGGACTGGATATTGTAATGGAGGCTAAAAGCGGAAGCTTAAATGAAGTAGTAGTCGTTGCTTATGGCAAGCAAAAGAAGATAACAGTAACCGGTGCCGTGTCATCGGTAAGTACCGAGCAATTGAGGCAAAGTTCGTCTGCAAGCCTGGCCAATGCTTTGGCAGGCAGGCTGTCAGGATTGACCTCCATCCAATCAGGAGGCGGCCAACCAGGGCGTGATGATGCAACCATGTATCTTCGCGGCGCGGCCACCACCAACGGGAAGGGTCCGCTGATTCTGATCGACGGTGTACCACGTGATAATATCAGGACGCTTGATCCCAATGAAGTGGCATCCGTTACCGTACTTAAGGATGCTTCCTCTACTGCTGTATTTGGTGTTCGCGGCGCCAATGGGGTAATTTTGATAACCACTAAACGAGGTTCCCCCGGCAAAGCTAAATTTGATTTCCATGTGGAACAGAGTTATTCTTCCTTTACCCGGGAGCCTAAACGTCTGCATTCAGTAGAATATATGAAATTAAGAAATGAAGCGTCTGCCAATGACGGTATTACCGACCTTCCTTTCAGTCAGCAGGAAATGGACAAATATGCCAATCCTTTGTCAGGCCTTGATCCCAGTGATCCGGATTACAGCAAAAAAGCGGCGCTGATGAAATATATATATCCGGATCATGATTACTACCGTGAATTTATTTCGCGTTATGCACCGCAAACGCGTGTTGATCTGAGTGCAACAGGGGGTACAAACAAACTCAGTTATTTTGTTAATGGCACTTATCTTCACCAGGGAGGAAACCTCAATACCGAACCTGAATCGACATTAGGATATGATCCCTCTTCCTGGATGAACCGTTATAATTTCCGGGCTAACCTGGATTACAATATCAGCAAATCCTTTAAGGCATTTCTGAATATCGGCAGCTATATAGAAAAGGTAAACATGCCTGCAGCATGGCTTTACGGTAATGATACGCATTGGATGATGTCAGATCTCTTGTACCAGGCACAAACAATCCTGCCTATAACTCCCGGACCTCTTACCATTGATGGCTTCGGGGTAGCTCCCGGTCAGATCGTTGATCCGGGCTATTTAGACCGGTCCGCCTTTGAGATCATCAACCGCATGGGGTACCGCAACGAGGTCAGGTCCAATCTCAATACTTCTTTGGGCGCGGAATGGGATTTGAGCAGTCTGGTGACCAAAGGGCTGAGCGTAAAGGGGATGTTTTCCTATGATTCGAGGGCTACCACGGCTATGCAGGGACAGAAACGGGAGAGACTGTACCTGGCGGTGGTGAATCCTGAGACAGATCAATTAACCTATGCGGTTAAACGTTCCTCGGAAGACCTTTTGTCTTTGGTAAAAGGTGCCGATTCCAGATATAACATAAACTTACAGGGTACTGTTAATTATAATCGTTCGTTTGGGAAACATGACGTGGGTGGTATGGTACTGGCACAGCGGGATAATTGGGAATCCACTGGCGGAGAATTACCGTTTAATGTTGTGGGACTGGCCGCCCGCTTTACCTATGCATTCGATAACCGTTATCTGGCTGAATTCAATATGGGATATAATGGTTCAGAGCAGTTCGCCCCTGCTAATCGATTCGGATTTTTTCCGGCAGTGTCGGCCGGTTGGGTCATCAGCAATGAATCCTTCTTCCCAAAGAATAAGGTCGTTACCAATCTTAAATTCCGGGCTTCATATGGCAAAGTAGGGAACGATCAGATAGGTACTGCGCGTTTCTTATATCAAAGTGACATTACTATGGGAGCCGGACCACTGCCCAGTTTGGGATTAGGACGGGGTATCAATCAGGGACTTTTAGGTAATCCCAACATCAGTTGGGAGGTGGCCGAGAAGCAAAATTATGGGTTGGATGTGGAGTTGTTCTCTTCTTTGTCACTTTCATTTGACTATTTCTTGGAGCATCGCAGTAAAATACTTATCTCCCGGGGAACTGTACCTGCCTTCCAGGGTGTCCCGCTGGGGGATATACCGAAGGTAAATATGGGGGTGGTCGATAATAAAGGCTTTGAAATACAGGCTACATATCGTAAAGCGCTCTCAAAGAACTTCTCTTTGTTATTCAACGGAAATCTGGGTTATAATCATAATGTGGTCAAATTCTTCGACGAGCCTGAGCGGGATGAGAGTTATGCATACCGTTACCGTACTACAGGTTTTTCCCTGGGTCAATCCTGGGGTTACCGCATAGATTATAGCAACGGGAATGGATATTTTAATTCCCAGAAAGAGCTGGATGATTATCTTTCAAAGACCACTTACAGCTTTGGTATCCCGCGCATTGGCGATTTTAAATACCTCGACCTCAACAAAGACGGTGTGATTGACGACAAAGACCAGGCTCCCATCAAGTATACCAATATCCCCGGAATCATCTATGGAGCGTCCGTTTCTCTGCGATATAAAGGTTTTGACTTGACAGTTTTCCTTCAGGGCGTAGGCCGGTATTCCTCTCTCTATGCCAACCAGGGTGTCTATGAAAATGTCAAGCAAGGCACTTACTTTGGTTATCATAGGGATGCCTGGACCGCCGACCGCTATGCCAAGGGAGAAAAAATAACCTATCCTGCCTTAAGTACACATACTACTACCAACCATACAGCCAATGATTTCTTTATCATGAACCGGTCTTTTCTTCGTCTGAAAGATGTGGAGCTGGCCTATACCATTCCTTCGCACACCTTTGAAAGATTTGGTGTGAAGAGTATGCGGATATACGCCAGCGGACAGAATGTCTATACCTGGGATAAGTTGCAGATGGATCACCTGGATCCTGAAAATAACGAATCCCTGGGGTACCCGGTAACCAAAATGATCAATTTCGGGATAGACCTGTCTTTCTAAACTTTTAAACCAAGTAATTATGAAAAATAAGTATATTATATTCTTATTAGCAGCGTTCTTATTTACAGGTCTGTCTTGTAAGAAAGCATTGGATATGGCACCCGATGGAAAGATCACTATGGACGAGATTTTTTCGGATAACGATAAGGTGGGTGCTTTCCTTAACAGTTGCTATGCCAACATACCAGCTTATGGAGTGAGATATTATTTCTGGTGCAGGGGTCCTGTAGAATGGAGTGACGAAGCCTGGGACACAGATGCGGAAGCAGAGCCTACCCTGATGTCGGGGCGTATGTATAATGGTGATGCGTCGGCGGCAAACCATCCGGCTGTCAATATCAGCGCCGATGCGGGTAATGGGGACTACTGGGCGCGCTTTTGGAGTGCTATAAGAAACTGCACCATATTCATCAACCGCATAGACGATGCTACCGTAAATAAGCCCGCAGACCGTAGCCGCTGGATGGCAGAAGCGCATCTGCTAAGGGCCTTCTACTATTCGGAACTCTTGAAATGGTATGGGGCAGTGTTGCCTATTGAACAGCAGTCTTATACCTTCTCCGACGACTTTTCCGGTGTGGAAAAAGCCAGTTATTATGACCTGGTGAAGTTTATCATGGCAGATTGTGATACTGCCCTCGCTACTCCTGAACTTCCATGGAGAATTACCACGAACTCGGAAGCGGGCCGGGTGACCAAGGCACTGGCCGAAGCGATCAAGTCCAGAATGATCCTGTATGCGGCAAGTCCCCTTAATAACGCCGGTAAAGA
>DASULB010000452.1:0-13603 GCA_036278455.1 Chitinophagaceae bacterium
TATCGGTACAGATCAGTTTGGCATAAAAGATGCCGTCGTTCAGGTCGCTGATGATGACCTCATGAAGTTCTACACTGAAGGCGTTCATGAAATTTTTCATCAGATCATGTGTCAGGGGCCGGCTGGGCTGCATCTTTTCCAGTGCTACGGCAATGGCCTGCGCCTCAAATCCACCGATGACGATCGGCAGGCGCCGCAGCCCGTTTAATTCACCTAAAACCACTGCGTAGGAATGGGTTTGGGTAATGCTGTGGGATAAAGCAACAATTTCCAATTCTATCTTTTTCATCCGTTAATTTTTATATTTTAAATGGGCGGATGTTGATCTTGATATGCTCATAGTTTTTCTTCTGTATTCAAAAACACCGGAAAGGATGTGAAGTTAGAAAAAAATATGGTAAATAAAGTCTGATCTTCAATAACATAACAATTCCAATGCCGGAAACAACTTCCAGGAGCCTATGTCGCTGCGCCAAACGCGCTTAAGGCGTGCTTTGGTAGCCGTATATTTCAATGTTGTTTTTCCTTGAACGCTTCAATGGCTTTGGTAAGCCGGGGGACCACTTCAAACGCGTCTCCGACAATACCATAATCGGCTGCCTTAAAAAAGGGTGCCTCTGGATCCTTGTTAATGACTACCATGTATTTGCTGCCATTGACGCCGGCGAGATGCTGGATGGCGCCTGAGATACCGATCGCTATATACAGGTTGGGGCGGACGGTGATACCGGTTTGCCCCACATGTTCATGATGAGGACGCCAGCCTGAATCCGCAACGGGCCTTGAACAGGCGGTGCCCGCGCCCAGGGCCTTTGCAAGATCTTCGACGATGCCCCAGTTCTCCGGTCCTTTCAGTCCTCTGCCGCCGCTGACAATAATCTCTGCTTCCGGCAAGGGAACCGTTCCACTCAATGTTTCGGTAGCGGTCACCTTGACCTTGAAGTCGCTTTCCTGTATCTGGCTGTCAAAAGGGATTACTTCCGCCTGCTGGTCAGTTTTTTCGACGGGAACGCTGTTTGGATTAACAGAGACGATCTTTTTCTCCGACAACACTTTCACCTGTGCAAAGGCTTTTCCGGAGAACACGCCTTTCTTTACGACAAAACCGGAAGAGGTATCCGGCAATGCCAGGGCACCCGCCACCCAACCCGCCTTAAGCCGGGCCGATACGAGGGGGGCAATTGCCTTGCCATTGAAATTATGGGAGAAGACGATGACTTCAGCGCTTTCCTGTTCCACCGCCTGGCAGATCACTTTGGCGTATACCGCCGGATCAAAGTGGTCCAGCAGGCTATTGGTGTGATGAAGCACTTTAGGGACGCCAAAATTTCCCAATGCGCGGATGTTTTGTTCCTCACAGGTGCCTAAGACGATGGCGGTGGCTGTTGACCCAAGCTGACGGGCTAAACTGTTTCCGTAGCTTACCGCTTCAAAAGCGGCTTTTCTAAATGTACCTTCGTGTTGATCTGCAAAAATAAGTACCGGCATAACGATATTAAAGATTAAGTGTTGAATGTATTTGTGATTATTTTTTAAACCTCCGCTGGTCCCCTGGAAATCAGATTACTTTTGCCTCTTCGTGCAGCAGCCGTACTAATTCCTCGACATTATCGGGTGCTATCATCTTTATGCCGCTCTTGGGCTCGGGTAACGTGAAGCTGATGATCTCCGTGAGTTTGTCAGCATCCACGGGCTCCACTACCTTTAAAGGTTTACGTCCGGCCATCATGATATTGCGCACATTGGCGATGCGTTGTTCCGCCATGCCTTTCATGCAGGAAATCACCGCCGGCAGCTTTACGGAACACACTTCTTCACCCCCTTCGATCTCTCTGCGAACGGTCGCCTCTCCGTTTCCTTCCGTTTCCAGTTTGGTTGCCAGTGAAATGTAAGGCAACTCCAGTATACCCGCGATCATGCCGCCCACACCTGATCCGTTGTAGTCGATGGTTTCCTTTCCCGTCAGCAGCAGGTCATAGCCGCCTTCCCGTGCGCAATGGGCGATCTGGGCGGCCACATAATAGCCATCGGAAGCATCGGTATCCACGCGAATGGCGTCATCGGCCCCCAGTGCCAGTGCTTTTCGAATAACGGGGTCATTATCCGGCCCTCCCACAGTGATCAGATGGACAGTGCCGCCCAGGGCTTCTTTCAATTCCAGTGCCCGCACCAGTGCGTACCATTCATCGGAAGGGTTGACAATAAATTGCACGCCTTGCTCATCGAATTTCGTGTTGTTGTCCGTGAAGGTTATTTTTGCCGTGGTATCGGGAGTTTTACTGATGCAAACTAAAATTTTCATGAGGCAAATATTAATTTATTCATTAATTTAAAGGCATCTGTTCTTTGGAATACCTGTGTATTTCAAACGGCAATATACTGAATCCTGCGCGATTTTAAGGGACCCAATAACATGAACCGGATAGATCTATTGAGACAATATTTGGCTAAAACACCTGATGACAGCTTCTTACGGCATGCACTCGCGCTGGAGCATATCAAGTTAAAAGAGGATGAAGATGCCATCGGGTTATTTCAGGCGTTGCTGGAGGATGATCCCGATTATGTAGGCTCTTATTACCATCTGGGAAGGGCCTGGGAAAGAAAGGGGGAGACGGACCGTGCGCTGGAAACTTATCAAAAAGGCATGGCGGTAGCCCGCAGATTGAAGGACGATCACGCCTACAGAGAGCTGCAGCAGGCGGCTGACGATCTGATTTAAAACGCTTGAATTTCTATGGAAGCAAATACAACAAATCGTTTCATCCGGTATATTAAGGATCATCATCTTTGTAACAAAGGGGAGCGGATACTCCTTGCCGTGAGCGGCGGATCCGATTCGATGATGCTGACCGACCTGTTCCTGCGCACCGGTTTTGAGGTGGCTGTGGCCCATTGCAATTTTAAGCTCAGGGCAGCGGATTCCGATGGGGATGAAGCTTTTGTGAAGGCTTTTTGTGAAACGAAAGGTGTCCCTTTTTATGTCACCCGGTTTGAGACCGGAATATTTGCCGCGGAAGAGAAAATATCCATTGAGGAAGCGGCGCGCAAGCTGCGGTACGCCTGGTTTGAAGACATCCGGCAGGGGAATGGTTATACTTTTATCGCCACCGCCCACCACCTCAACGATAATGTGGAGACCCTGCTGTTTAACTTCTTCAGGGGTACGGGTATCCACGGCCTGCACGGCATCGCCCCGAAACAGGGTAAAATCATCCGGCCCATGCTTTTTCTTACAAAAAAAGAAGTGCTGGCCTATGTGGCGGACCGGAACATCGATTTTGTGGAAGATGCTTCCAACCGGTCGGTGGAATTTACCCGCAATTACCTCCGGCACCGGGTAATCCCCCTCTTGGAAAGCGCTTTTCCGGGATTGGATAAACGGCTTTCCCAAAACATCATCCGCTTTTCAGAAGCCGAGAAGTTGTACGAACAGTCTATTGAATTCCACAGGAGGAAACTTGTCGAGACAAGGGGAACGGAAGCGTTTGTTTCCATCCTAAAATTGAAAAAGAGTCAGCCCCTGTTATCCATTACCTATGAAATTTTTAAAGATTGGAATTTCAGCTTTGAGCAGTCCCGGCAGATCATTGGCATTCTGGACAGTGAACCGGGGAAGCGGATCGTTTCCGAAACACACCGGCTGATCCGGGACCGTAAATGGCTGATCGTAAGCCCGCTTGCGGCAGAAGAGGTCTCCCATCTGCTGATTGAGCAGGACCAGTTGCAGGTAGAGACGGCAGGGATGCATCTGTCCTTAAAGATCGTCCCGGGCCGGGGGTACAAAATTTCGGGGGATGCCCATACCGCGTCGCTGGACACGGCCCGGATAACCTATCCTTTAGTGCTTCGCCGGTGGCGGCAGGGAGATTATTTTTATCCGCTCGGGTTAAAAAAGAAAAAGAAGTTAAGCCGTTTTTTCATTGACCGGAAGTTATCACTCAATGACAAGGAAAAGGTATGGGTGCTGGAGTCGGGCGGCAGGATCATCTGGGTGGTGGGGATGCGCGTGGACGACCGTTTTAAAATCAGGCCCTCCACCCGGGAGGTGCTCCGGATCAGGATGTGGTGATCATGATAGGCTGATCAGAAATGCTGTTATGCAGCCCGCTATGGGTGCGCTCTTTTTGGCTTTTTAGCCTGCCGTTAACTGCTGAAGAAAGAAGGTGGCTACCCTGGGCTCCAGTACAATGGTGAAAAGGATGCCGAAAACAGCTCCCCAAAGATGGGCTGTATGGTTGATGTTATCTCCGCCTCTTCTGGCCATATAGATGCAAAACCCCAGATACAGGATGCCAAAGATAAAGGCGGGTATGCCAATGGGGATGAAAAACAAATAGATTTTGGCCCAGGGATTAAATAAAATACTGGCGAAAAGAACTGCCGAAACGGCGCCGGAAGCTCCGAGGGCGCGATAGCTATAGTCATTGCGGTACTTCACATAGGTTTGAATATCGGCAACGACCATGGAGAGCAGGTAAAAAAGGACAAAGATCCCCGGCCCGAATAATTGTCTGAAATAGACCTCGACGATCCTGCCAAAATAATACAGCGTGATCATATTGAAAGCCAGGTGCATCAGGTCGGCGTGGATAAAACCCGAAGTGATAAAACGGTAATATTGTTTGCGTTCCCTGATCAGCGCCGGCCAGAGGATCATTTTGTTCATTTCCTCACCGTTGTAGAAGGCCGTGAAGGAAACCAGGCAGGTGATGATGACAATAATGACGGTTGTGCTTAGTTGCATAGCTTAAAATGCGACAAATGTACTCATTGATGGTGATACTTTTCATGATTTAGCAAAGTAAAGCCCCTGTATATTTGTTCGGCCATGATCAACCTGACTAACTGATGCGGGAAGGTGAGTTTGGAAAGTGCCAGGATATTTCGTGCCTTGAGCATGACGCTTTCATCGAGGCCGTAGGCTCCTCCGATAAGGAAAACAAGTGTTCTGGAAGCCAGCATCTGATGTTTTTCCAGTAAATCCGCGAATTGCAACGTCGTCATTTCCCTGCCACGTTCATCCAGGGCGATCAGCACATGTTGGGGTTCCAGGATGCTCAGGAGGATCTTGGCTTCCTTTTTCTTTAATTCTTCAGGGGGCAGGGTGGCGGTATTTTTGCCGGCATTTAAGATTTTAAGGTCAAATTCACAGTAATGTTGCAGCCTTTGGGAGAACATTTGCATCCCTTCGCGTATATAGGTCTCTTTTTCCTTCCCGAAGGCCCAGAGTTGTACTTTCATATGTGGGAATTTGAAAACTGCAAGATAAAAGGAGTTTGCCGGATAAAAAAAATCTTTACCTTTGCAGTCCTATTTAAGGAGGCCCCGTAGCTCAACTGAATAGAGTATCTGACTACGGATCAGAAGGTTACAGGTTTGAATCCTGTCGGGGTCACTTGATAATTAAGGAGTTGTGAAATTCATAACTCCTTTTTTTCTGCCGTTTGCAGAAAATTTGTACAAAAGCCATGGTAGTGAATAGGTAAAAGCGCTGTTTCAAAAAATCAGATATCCTTGTTAAAGATAGCAAATCTTTTGATCGGTTTGCAGACTGGGTTTATCTCTTTTGCCTACTGATAAAAGAAGACCCGGTGATCGTCATTTATCTGGCGTAACGATGTTTTACATGTTCCCAAAAAACTATTCTTTCACTTTCCATGAGGGATTATGGCCGATTTCCCAAAGATGTCCGTCTATGTCTTGAAAGTAGCCATGATAACCACCCCAAAAAGCCTTTTGTGCCGATTTGGTAATCTTTGCGCCAGCTTTTGCCGCCTGCTTCATTATAGCATCAACTTCATTGTTGCTATTTACAAAGTATCCGATTGAAAACTCCGTTGCACTTTCAGGTTCCAATTTTAGATTACTGTCCCAGGCTAAATTTTTTCTTTCATACAGGCAAAGCATCATTCCATTATCAAGTTCAAATAGCACCACAGCACCGTTTTCGTATTCTTCGCCTACAATGCCCCGCGTTTGCCAACCTAACCCTTTTTGATAGAACGCTATCGATTTTCTTAAGTCGGATACACCAAGTGTCAAAAGATTTAGTCGTTGTCGCATGGCCTTCTTAATTTCTTTAGGACAATATTACTAACAAAACGACGGCTTTAATGTTTTAGAATTGTTGTTGGCCGGCGTTTTTGTGTTAAGTCATTCAATTCTTTACCGGCAAGTATTTTCGTGCTGTATTTTTCAAATCTACTTTCTCGTATCTTAGATTGTTTGGCTTGAGAGAAATTAAAAAGATACCTTTTTGTCGTCGCGTCAATAGTTCCGTTATTTACGCGTTTTGCTTATATGCTTTCCAGGATAAAATTCCCATCAATGCCTAATCTATCATGTATGGCTTTAACGAACTTTATGTCTGGAGGGCGTTTGCCATTTAGGATTTGAGAACGTTTTGAATTGGTGATACCTAATTTTTGGGCCAATGATATCTGTTAAGTTTGCTCTCGAACATCTTCAACTCCACGACCTCAGTGATGGGTTTTGGAATTGGGAAAGGGGTGGTTGATTTTTTCATATTCCTGAATGGCTTTCGCCTTTGTTGTAATGTCTTTCGCATCTTTTTCCGTAAGGTATTCTTCTCCTTTTTCCATGGGTGTTTTCATGGCCTCATAGTTTTGAAATATCAAGTAAGTCGTATTGTATTGCTTATGGGTTTCGATAAAACTCAATATATATGAACTGGAGTCCGTCTCCGGGTTCCAATACCGGATAATGATCAGTCAGCGTTTCATGCACCGACAAGAAATCGTAGCTTTTTTGTCATCGTTACAGTTTGCATGGTTGATTGGCGTACCGAAACGTGGTTCAGGGTTTGGACAGGATAATGGTTTTCTATTGAAAGGAAAAGTAAAGTGAACTATTATTTAAGTACTTTTAAAATGACATCCATACAGCATCCCGCGCCTTACTGGTAAAGAATACCCGGCGGTATCTATATTGGGAGGATGAAATTCGTTCAACTTCAACCTCCGGCCACCCCCGTGCCATGGGTTAACCAGAGAAAAGACTGGAATTAATTTTGCGCGTGGCTTATCTTTGCCGGGGTAAATCATCAGATTCGTATGAAAATTTTCAACAGGATCGGCATCGCCGCCGTTATAGTACTCATTGTCAGCGCATTTCTTCCATGGGCCTATATTGATTTTGGATTGCTCCACAATGCCTTACTAACGGGCATGGATACGGGTGCCACGACTTATGGCAAACCGGGTATTCTGAATATTTTCTTCGGGGTATTGTTTCTGGCCACCGTACTGATCCCCAAGCTATGGGCTAAGCGCATCGGCATTTTCCTGGGCGTGGTGATCCTTGCCTGGAACCTCCGGAATTACTTCCTCTTTCATTGCGAGATGGGCTACTGTCCTGACAGGCGGATAGGCCTGTACCTTTCCTTGCTGGCGGGCATCGCCATTATGGTGTGCGCTGTATTACCCTATGTTCCGGAAAAAGAGGAGAAGAAATATTGATGTAGTTTTCTGAGCAGTGTTTAAGGAAAGCATATTTTGAAAGCAACCTTTTCAGTCCTTTAATATATCAGCAAGGTTCATTAATTCATCGCAACGGGAGCCTTCTTTCTCGTTTTCATAGCATTTCGCCAGTTCTTTCAGTAATATCCGGATGACGGCCTTACTTTCTGCTGGATAAAGAAAAGACTCCTCAAATGGTATGTCCATGCGCTTGAGATAGGTTTCAACATCCTTGAGGGTATAAATCTGGCCCTGCAGGGGGTCGATAAAGAATTGTATGCCCTGGTCCGGCAACGCGTCAGCGGTAAATTCAAGCGGCTCGTTAAAATAACCCAGGATAAACTGTTTGGGAATATTAACGGCGCATACCGGAATATCCAGTTGCTTACAAAGTGTTTGGTAGAGAATGCCTATGGAGATCGCATTCCCCTTACGGGTCTCTACCACGTGATTAATAAAGAAATGATTGGGACGACCATAAGAAATTTCCGTCCCCTTCATTCCAAAATAGCTGTAGATCATGCTGTTCAGTACGTTCATCTGCTCCAGCGGCGTCAGATAGTTGTTCAGCTCCAGCCAGATATTGCGTTTTATCTTATCAATCTCATAAAGGATATTGTCAGAGGAGAGCCCCGGAAACCGGTACCGGGCCACCAGCAAGGCTCCCTGGAGAATATCGGGATCCTCTTCTTTACTCCACAGCTTAAAATCAGCCTGCAGGTCCTGGTAATGGACCCGGTGAATAAGTAGTTCGATCCTTTCCTGCACATCCTCATCGGGTGTCTCTTCCCAGAGATTTTCCAGGTTAGGAATGATGACAGAACCGTAATGCAGTATCTTGGCCGCCACGGTTTCGAATACCTCCTGGTCAGGATCATCAATCAGTTGTAAAAGCGCCGATATTTCTTTGTTCTCAGACATGTAAATGATAAAAGAGACTAAATATATAAATTTAAAATGGTAAGAAAGCAAGGGCACGACCACCACTAAGGTTACACGTATTAGCGGTATGCTTTCATAAAGTACCCTTCCGTGGCACCACGCATGCCTCACCAACGCACGCAATGCCCAATGTCTGCCGGGTTATTTTTTTCTGGCAGCTGGTTTTCTGGCAGCAGCCTTCTTGGTACCAGTCTTTTTCCCTTTCCCCTTTTTCTTTTCGAAGGCACCCGGATCCTGCGCGGTAATTATTTTTCTTACTTCTTCCAAAGAGATCTCCGCCAGTTCCTCGGGTGTGTATTTTTCGCCGTTGTCTTTTTTCCCCAATTTCAGCATTTGTTTCCCAAAACGAATAAAAGGCCCCCAACGTCCGTTCTCGACCGCGATCTTCTCCTCCTCCCAACGCCGGATAGACCGGTTGGCCTCTTTTTCCAATTTTTTGCTGACAAGTTCGTCAATATCCGATTGAGAGAGATCATCAAAATTATAGGCCTTTGGTACGTTGATGAACAGGTCTTCATATTTGAGAAAGGGCCCGAACCGGCCTTTGCCTTTCGTTACAGGCTTGCCCTTGTATTCAGCGATGGGAGCGTCCGCCTTTTGTTTTTCCCGGATGATCTCTATGGCCCTGTCTTTATCCACTGCGAGCGGATCTTCTCCGCGGGGAATGGAAATGTACTGCTCATTCCATTTGACATAGGGCCCGTAGCGTCCGGCGCCGATAATGATCTCCTTTTCTTCGTAATCTCCCAGGCTAAAAGGCAATTTAAATAAATCCAGCGCTTCTTCCAGTGTAATTGTTTCAATGCTTTGGCCGGGTTTCAAAGTGGCAAACCGTGGTTTTTCCTCATCGTCGGCGTGGCCTATCTGGACCATGGGACCAAACCGTCCCAATCTTGCGAAGACCGGTTTGCCACTTTCAGGATCCGCCCCCAATTCGCGTTCTCCTTTGGCACGTTCCGCATTGGCCAGTGTATCTTCTACCGTTTTATGAAAGGGTTCATAAAATGTGCCAATCATGTTATTCCAGACCTTTGTACCGGCAGCTATTTCATCAAATTCATTTTCAATGTTTGCGGTAAAGCTGTAGTTCATCACCTCATTGAAATGCTCATTGAGAAAATCAGTAACCACCAGGCCCAGATCCGTAGGAAAAAGTTTATTCTTTTCCGCCCCGGTATTTTCACTGGAGGTCATTTCATGAACGGCGTTGTGTTTTAATTGTAAAACCTGGTAAGCACGCACGATCCCTTCCTTGTCTTTTTTCTCCACATAGCCCCGTTGCTGGATGGTACTGATGGTAGGGGCGTAAGTGGACGGCCTTCCAATACCCAACTCCTCCATTTTCTTTACCAGGGAAGCCTCCGTGTAACGGGGGGCCGGGCGGCTGAAGCGTTGGGTCGCGGTCAGCGTGATCAGTGGCAGTAACTGGCCGACGCTTAAAGGCGGCAGCATGCCGGCGTTTTCATCTTCCTCCTCGTCGTCCTTGCCTTCTATATATACCTTCAGAAACCCATCGAATTTTAATACTTCCCCGGTGGCGGTCAGCTGGTCACCCGTGTTGGAAATGCCAATTTTGGCGGTTGTTTTTTCCGTTCTGGCGTCGGCCATCTGCGAGGCGATGGTGCGTTTCCATATCAGGTCGTAAAGTTTCTGACCATCGTAGTGATCCACCCGGGTGACATTGAGGTCAGTAGGCCGGATGGCTTCATGGGCTTCCTGCGCGGACTGGCTCTTTGTCTGGTATCGCCTTTGCTGATGGTAATCATTGCCGTATTGCCTGGATATTACCTCCCTGGCGTTTGTCAGGGCTGTTTCAGAGAGGTTGACCGAGTCGGTACGCATGTAGGAGATATACCCGTTTTCATACAACTGCTGCGCTACACGCATGGTTCGTGAGACGGAATAGCCCAGTTTCCTGCTGGCTTCCTGTTGCAGGGTGGAGGTGGTAAAAGGCGCCGAGGGCGATTTCTTACCAGGCTTCACCTGTACATCCTCCACCTTGAAAGTCGCGTTGATACATTTTTCCAGAAATTCCCTTGCCGATTTACCTTCGGCGTACCTTTTCCCTTCCGCCTTGAAAGTGACGGACTTGCTATGGATGTCTTTAGCCTCAAAGATTCCCTCTACCCGGTAATTGCTGACGGGTTTGAACTGGTTGATTTCCCGTTCACGCTCCACGATCAGCCGTACGGCAACGGATTGTACCCTGCCGGCGGACAAACTTTTTTGTGCGCTTAGCTTACGCCATAACACGGGCGAGATTTCAAAGCCTACAATCCTGTCCAGCACGCGGCGTGCCTGCTGGGCGTTTACTAAATTCATGTCTACCAGCCGCGGACTCTCTACCGCTTTCTGGATGGCGGACTTGGTGATCTCATGGAATACAATGCGTTTGGTCAGCTCCGGTTTTAATCCCAGCACCTCACATAAATGCCAGCTGATCGCTTCCCCTTCCCGGTCCTCATCCGTCGCCAGCCACACTTCATCTACCTTTTTAGCTTGTGATTTCAATTCGCTGACCACTTTTTTCTTATCGGGTGAAACGCTGTAATGGGGAGTGAACCCATTGTCGATGTCAATGCCCATTCCTTCCTTGTCCAGATCACGGATATGCCCGAAACTGGACCTCACTTCAAAATCCTTACCCAGGTATTTTCCGATGGTTTTCGCCTTCGCCGGTGACTCTACAATCAGTAAATTCTTTGCCATTTATTCAGTTTTTCTGCAATTATTTTGACGCTTAATGCTCATTATCAATATGTTATAGTGCCGATTGTGCTGTGAATCCCATCGTACAATTTCTGCAAGTATATAATAATACCATCAGAATAAAAAAAATAGCGCAGCGATTGCCCGGAAGGAGACCCTCATTGAACGCCTTTTATTTTTTTTGAATGCGTTATTTGAGGCGGGGAAACAAAACAGTTCCGGTTGGGGACTTGTTAAAAACCGGTGTACTTTAGCACCTAATTTCAGCGATATGGATCTCGTAATCATAGGTTCGGGAAACGTGGCGGATTGTTTTGGGCGTTTGTGGCGGCTTAACGGGCACAGGATCACCCAGGTGCTCAGCCGGAACGAAGCCCATGCACGGGAATTGGCCGAAAGCCTGCATGCCGCGTGGTCGGATGATATGGGTGCTATTGACCGGGACGCGAATCTGTATTTATTGGCGGTCAGTGACACGGCCATTGCTGTACTGGACCGCAGGCTGCGACTGGAGAGCCGTCCTGTCGTGCACACAGCGGGAGCGGTTTCTCTGGGGGCGATCAGCCATATCTCCGCCCACACCGGTGTATTTTATCCCTTGCAAAGTATCCGCAAAGGGATAGCGGTCAATGGGGTGATTCCCCTGTTGATTGAGGCCTCCGATGAAACAGTCCTGAAAAAGCTCCTGACGCTGGCCGAAGCGATCCCCGGCGATGCGACGGTGATGAGTTCCGCAGACCGGCTGAAGATGCATCTGGTGGCGGTATTTTGCAATAATTTCCCCAATCACCTGATTACCCTCTGCAGAAAATATTGCAGCGACGCGTCATTGGATTTTTCTTTATTGCAGCCGCTTGTCCGGGAAACCTTTGAACGTTTAGAAGCCTTTGATCCCGAAGATCTTCAAACGGGGCCTGCCATCCGCGCGGACAGCATCACCCTGCAAAAACACCGTACGCTGTTGGCCCGGTATCCGGAAATGGAAAAGGTTTATAACCTGCTGAACGAAAGTATCGAGAAATATTATCGCGGGTAAAGCAAAACAATAAAACAATAAAAAAACAACAAACGATCCATCATGAATGTACTTGCGCTGTTTAAACCCATTGGTGTTTTTGTCTTCGATGTGGATGGGGTGATGACAGACGGTACCCTGCAGGTTTTGGGAAACGGAGAGCTTTCACGGAAGATGAATATCAAAGACGGTTACGCCCTGCAGTTAGCCGTCAAAAAAGGGTATCGGGTGGCGGTCATTTCGGGTGGGAAATCACCGGGTGTGGTCAAAAGGCTGCAGGGATTGGGTATTACCGATGTCTTCACAGGCGTGGGTGGCAAATCGGAGGTTTTGGATGCTTACCTGGCAAAATACGCGATACCGCCCGAAAAGATACTGTATATGGGGGATGACATGCCCGATCTGGCCGCGATGAAGCGGGTGGGACTGCCGGCGTGTCCCGCGGACGCGGTCCCGGAGATCAAAGCAATATGTCGTTACATATCCTTCGCCGTGGGCGGCCGCGGGTGCGTCAGGGACGTGATTGAGAAAGTATTAAAGCTTAACGGACACTGGGAATAAGTGCTGAAAATACCGGGTTACCGGCCGGCTGATTTTTTCAATTGCCCGATAAGCTGCCAGTCTTTTGCAGGCTTTAACAAAACGGTGACATATATCCCGTTGTTCGGGGATAACGCGGCGATAGGATGACCGGAGGCTGCCATGACGGCCTGTAGCTGGTTTGGCGTCAACTTATACATGCTGCCGCTGACCGCGTCGATGGCCAACCCTATCAGCCCCCCAAACACGATGTTGCCCGCGATCCAGGGATCCACCTTACGGATGAAATTCGTTTCATACGGGGCGTAACCGGGGAGAACGATTTTTACCTGGTGAGAAAGTTTTCTTCTCAGATTGACAAGGGTGGGGGTCTTTCCCATCAGCTGGCCGTCCACATAAACCAGTGCTTTGGAAGGGGTGCTTGCAATGCCGAGTTGTTGCCGGCTACCATGGATGATGGTGGCGCATCCCGGCAGAAACGTCATTGCCGCCACGAGCCAAAGGAGTTTTTTCATCGTAGGAGGTTCAAGGTAAAGGTTAAAAAGCGCCGCCGAGATACATTATTTTCGAAAAAAAGCGCCGGTACGGGACCTCTTCCGGACGATCTGCGTTTTTGCCGTTAATCGTCCTATCTTTGTCCCACTGCAGGCTGTAGCCGTCGCCTCTATTGATAGGGGAGGAAAGTCCGGACAGCAAAGAGCGACACACCACCTAACGGGTGGGTCCCGGTTTTGCCGGGAACAGAGAGTGCCACAGAAAATAACCGTCCGGGCTTCGGCCGGGATAAGGGTGAAAACGTGGGGTAAGGGCCTACGGCGTTTGCCGGTAACGGCAGGCGCGGGTAAACCTTGTGTGCTGAAATGCCAAATAAGCCCCGCTTTGCCGGGTTGCCGCCCCGCGGCGACACGGCATCATA
>DASULB010000453.1:0-18268 GCA_036278455.1 Chitinophagaceae bacterium
TGATCATGGTCATTTTTTGTGCCTGTCGCCATACCCTGGCTCAGGGGCGCCACCGGGCCAAAAACATGGTCATTATCCTGATCGACGGATACCGGTGGCAGGAACTTTTCAGGGGAGCGGATCACGATTTGCTTGTCAACCCAAAATATAATCCCGATGATTCGCTGCAACGGATGAAAAAATACTGGGCAAAGGACGTTTCCGAACGCAGGGAAAAACTCATGCCTTTTACGTGGAATTATATTGCCAAACATGGCCAGCTGTATGGTAACCGGGATTTGGGCAATAAAGTGAATGTTAGAAACCCGTATTGGATATCCTATCCCGGCCGCGCGGAGGTCTTGAGCGGTTTTGTGGATTCAGCGATTAATTCCAACAGCTATCCCGACAACCCCAACATGAACGTTCTGGAGTTTTTAAATCAGCAGAAGGGTTACCACGGCCATGTGGTGACTTTTGCCTGTTGGGATGCCACCGGCAGGTGTCTTCACAAGGATAATAGCGACATGCTGATCAACGTTCCATGGGAAAATATCCCCGGAGACAATTTAACGCCGGCCGAACAGCTGGCCAGTGAAATGCAGCATTATACCCCCAAAATATTCGGGAATGTGGAGCGGTTGGATGTCAATGTTTACGCGCTGGCGAAATCCTATATCCAGGCCAAACATCCCAAAGTCACCTACATTGATTTCGGGGACCCGGATGAATACGCCCATGCCGGGAAATATGAAGGTTATCTGCTGGATATTCATCACCTGGATGCGATGATCGGGGAACTTTGGCGGATGACGCAAAAGGATCCGTTTTATAAAGGCAATACCACTTTTGTGATCATGCCGGATCATGGCAGGGGTGTGGGTGCACAGTGGACGAGTCATGGATCGGGAACCCCGCATTCTGATGAGACCTGGTTGATGGTGATGGGGCCTGACACGCCCGCTTCCGGAGAGATGACCGGTCCTGATCAGATTTATCAAACGCAATATGCAAAGACCATTGCACAGTTCCTGGGATTTACCTACATGGTCAACGGACATGCGGTCGGAAATGATATTCAGGCTGCCATGAGATAAGAGAAGTCCTGGTTTTCCCCTTATGCTTATCAGTTAACATGCATCACCATGCCGACCGATTCTGGGAAGCCGGTAAAATCAAGCAGGGCTATAGGCTATCGTTGATGGGAAGCATTGTCACGCGAAAGCCTGTTCATCATCAGTTTACTTCAGCCAGGAACCTGGTTTTTTTCTATAAACTCCCGCGGTGTTAATTTGAATTGCTGAAAGAAACACTTGGAGAAATACGAAGGTGAATTAAAGCCGGTCATATAGCCTATTTCAGAGATGCTGTGTTCATTTTGCAATAGTAATTTCGCCGCGTGCTTCAGCCGGATGATCCTGATAAACTCATTGGGCACGTGTCCGCTGATAGCCTTTAATTTTTTATGCAGGCTGGATCGGCTCATGGCCATTTCACTGCTCAGTTCTTCTACTGACAATTGCTGGTCGTCCAGGCGCCCTTCAATGACATCTATGATTTTCTTTAAGAATTTCTGATCACCTGTGTTGGTAGTCAGGCTGGCGGCTTCCGCAAATGGCTGATGGGAGAATTTGAGTCTGAGTTTCTGCCTGGATTCCAATAGGTTTTTGATCACCGCAGAGAGATGTTTCCATTTGAATGGCTTGGTAATATAGGCATCCGCGCCTTCCTCAATGCCCTGGATCTCAGTCTCGGGATTGGCTTTGGCCGTTAGCAGTATGAAGGGGATATGACTGAAATTTACATCCTTTTTTATCTTTCTGCAGAACTCCATGCCGTCCATTTCGGGCATCATCACGTCGGAGATGATAAGATCGATCGCATGCTTGCGTAGCAGCTTAAATGCGGCAGCGCCGTGCGGTGCCTTGAGGGCTTTGAACCCTTCCTCCTGCATGTTACCGGAAATGAATTCAAGAAGAGAGAGGTCATCCTCCACGATCAGGATCGTCTGAGCGCCTTCGTTATTCTCTTCAGAGATTACTATTTCCGTATCGTCCTGATCAGCTGACCTGTCGCCGACGATTTTTTGCTGAAAGGGGATCAGTATGGTGAATACCGTTCTAACCCCTTCTTCGCTGGTGACCACGAGGGCTCCGCCATGTTTCTCAGCGAGCGCTTTGGCGAGTGCCAGACCAATGCCGTTGCCGCCAAGGTTGCTGTACTCATGTTTACCGGCGGATACCTGGTAGAATTTTTCAAAGATATGCCCGACCTCACCCTGCGGAATCCCTATCCCATCATCCTCCACGCTGATGGAAAAGCAGGACTGACCCTGGGCGTTGTCGCGTGGTTCATTAATGCTGAGCTCCACCTTGGACCTGGTGAACTTGAAGGCATTGAACAGCAGGTTGCTCAGGATCTTTGTCAGTGCTTCCGGATCAGCCCGTACTTCCAGGTGATGTATTTGGGTGCTGATGGAAAACTTAATTCCTTTCTGGTAGGATATGGAGGAAAACCTGGAGAACAGGGATTGCACAAAGGAAACCAGTTCGATCTTCTCCGGGTGAATATCATACACGTCACTTTCCATCCGCCGGAAATCAAGCAGCTGGTTGGTGAGGGCCAAAAGACGGTTTGAATTCTCGTCCATCACCTTAAGCTGGTTTCTGATGGCGGGTTTCCACTCACCGGCATCGAGCAGTTTTTCAAGGGGGGCGATGATGAGTGACAGCGGCGTCCGGATCTCGTGGGCCATGGCCGTGAAGAATTCGATCTTCCGTTTATAGAATTCCTGTTCTTTTTTACTTTTCAGTCTTTCCAGCTTGATGGCGTTTCGTCTTTTGATCCTGCGAAGTTCGATTCTTCTGAAAAACAGGATCGCCGCCAGTATGGCAACGGCGTAGATCAGGTAGGCGATATTGGTCCGGTAAAAAGGAGGCCTGATGGTGATGGCCATCTCGGCGGGTTGTTTGCTCCAGTTTCCATTGTTATCCGTTGCCTTTACCTTGAATACATAGTCACCGGCGGGCAGGTTGGTATAAGTGGCTTTTCTTTGGTTTCCCACATAGTTCCAGTCTTTGTCATAGCCTTCCATTTTATAGGCGTACGCTGTTTTCTTCGGGGCGATGTAATTGAGTGCTGCATATTCAAAGCTGAACATGGACTGCCGGTGCGAAAGCGTCAGGTGCCTGGTATAGGTGATGGATTTGCTTAGGGGGTTGTTCCCCTCATGAAGCGGAACCTCCTTATTGAATAATTGAAAATCAGTGAAGGCCACTTTTGTGGTGGTGTGGGTATTGCGGATGCTGTCAGGGTAAAAGGCGTTAAAGCCATGGACGCCGCCAAAATAGAATTTGCCGCCGGATGTTTTCAAATAGGATTTGTAATTGAATTGGCTGCTTTGTATGTGGTCCCATTGGGTATAATGCCTGTATGATTCAGACCGGGGATCAAAATCAAACAAGCCGTTGTTGGTAGATAGCCAGAGATGCCCCTTTTTATCTTTGAGTATGCCATAGACGATGTCGGCGGCAAGGCCCGACTGATTGTTTAGAACAGTGATGGTCCCTTTTTTCGTGTCCAGCCGGTTTAATCCTCCCCCGTCCGTTCCTATCCATAAAAGATCACTGTCGCCCCCGGCGATGCAGATCACTTTTTCGGAACTGAGGGAACCTGGCTTCCCGTCGCTGGTATAATGGTACCACTTGCCCGTCCGTTTATTTTTGCCTATCAACCCCCGGTTATAAGTGCCAAACCAGATGACATCACGATCATCTTCATAGATATCGTATATCCAGCTTCTGCTAAGCCCCATTTCATGAATCCTCGTAAAATCATCCTCCTTTGGATCGTATGTATATAAGCCGCCCACAGTGCCCACCCATATCACGCCGTCCTTATCCTGGTAGATGGCATAGATCATATTGCTGTAGCTGGATTTCTGGTTTCCCTGCCCAAACTTATAGACCTTCACCTTGCCTGTCCGTGGATCATAGATATTCACACCACCTGTGAAAGTACCTATCCATATTCTTCCGGCTTTATCCTTAATCAGGGTATGGATATTATGATAAGACAGGTTGTCCTGGCGGGCGTTAAAGGGAAAATGCCGGAAGGTCTTTGTCCGGGTATTGAAATAATTGAGACCGCCGTCCTCCGTGGCGATCCAGATATGATCAGTGTCAGCTTCCAGCATGGCGGAAACCGCCTTTCCGGATAAGGCGTTCGCAGCGCCGGTGGGATAATACAATTCAAAATTCGGATGTTCCCTGTAAAAATAATTGACGCCCCCGAAATAGGTGCCCAGCCATATGCCGCCCTCTTTATCCTGAAAGATCGTATAAATTGCGTTATCACTCAGGCTGTAATCATCATTGGGCTTATACGCGTAATTGGTGAATTTCTTCCCGGCGATATCGAATATATCCAATCCCTTTTCCGTGCCGATGTATAACTTACCGGGGGCCGGTTGATAAATGGAATGAACAATATTATCACTAATGGAATTAGCGCCTGTATGTTTAAATTGCCTGAAAGATTTTGTTTCCCGGTCCCACAGGTTCAGGCCCCCCTTTTCAGTGCCTATCCAGATATCTCCCTCCAGGTCCTTATAAAGCGCTGTGATAAAGTTGCTGGAAAGACTGCCCGGTTCTCCGGTGGCCATATAATGGATAAAGGTCCGGTTACGTGCGTTATAGACGTCTATGCCGTTCCAGGCAGTACCTATCCATATGTTCCCGTTATTGTCGAGTAGCAATTGGCGGATAAAATTGTTCGAAATGGAATTGGAATCATTGCTGTGGTGCACAAAGTGTTTCAGGCGCCCCTCCTTTATGGAATATTTGAATATGCCCTGGTCCGTTGCGATCCAGAGATCGCCCTGGGGGCCCTTCATCAAATCGAAGACCTTTTTTTTGCCCAAAGGCTTAAAATAATGGAAGACCTGTTCACTGAGGTCGAGCACGTAAATGCCCTTTTCCGTGCCAATCCAGCAGCTGTCCTGGCCAAAATTTAAAATCGCGCGGATGGCGTTACCACCCAGGGTGGTAGAATCATTTTTATCATAACGATAAGATTCAAACTGATACCCGTCAAAGCGGTTCAGGCCGTCCTTGGTGCCAAACCACATGTAACCCTGATCGTCCTGGGAGATCGACCAGATCGTATTGGAACAAAGCCCGTCGGCGGCAGTGTAATGCCTGAACAGGATTTGTTGCGCATGGGAGACCTGCACCGCAAGTGCCATACAGATAATTGCCCCGATCCATTTCCCCACCGTGCGTACCATGACTTACCCGATTGATTTCCGGTTAAATTTACATAAACTGGCGGCAACCTGCGAAACATACCGACAAAATTGACAGGATCGACTACAATTTTGCTAAAAAGCCCTTTCAGGAGACAGTAATTTGCAGGATATTAGCACGCCTGTAACCTGGATGGGTGACAAGGCCTGCAGTTTCTCGCTGTCCGTCCGAAATTTTTTTGATGATGCACAAACTCAACATCCTGCTCCTGGCTGCCTTTGTAGCTGTCTCAGCCCTGGTTGGTTACAGACCGGCTGCTGAATCCCCGGGGAATACCACCCTACAACAGCCCAATGTCGTGTTCATCGTCGTGGATGACATGAATAAATTCAGTATCCTGCACAACTATCCCATCCTGAAAACACCGGCCATCGACAAACTGGCTTCCCAGTCCTATAATTTTACACACGCCACCTGTGCCGTACCCCTGTGTGCCCCTTCCCGGGCGGCCTTCTTCGGTGGTATCGCGCCTAATAAGACGGGTGTGTACCGGAATTACCATGACATTTATGATTCTTCCATCCTGTCGCACACAGAATTGTTGCCGGAATGCTTTAAAAGGAATGGTTATCTCACCTGGGGAGGAGGAAAGACCTTTCATATGCAGGTAAATGACGGCAGGGAAAACAAAATGTTCGACAATGCACCCGTAAAACACGGCGGTTACGGCCCTTATGCGAAAAAACCTTTCTGGTACGGGAAATCAGGGTGGGCCTCCATTAAACCCTGGACGGGACCCGACACCGACTTCCCCGATGTGCGAAACGCGGATGCCGCCATTGCTTTTCTGAAGCAGACCCATAAAAAGCCGTTCTTTCTCTATTATGGTCTTTTCCGCCCGCATACGCCCTATACGGCGCCCAAACGGTTCTATGACCTTTACAAAGATGCCGACATCGTTCTTCCTCCGGGTTACAAGGCGGGAGATCTGGATGATGTTCCACCGATGGGCAGGGCACTGGTGGATTCCATGAAGCAATATTTTAAGCAGGGAATGAGCAAAAAAGAGGTATGGCTTGCCATGCTGAAGGGTTATCTGGCCAATACCTCCTTCGCGGACTGGGATATGGGCAGGGTGATCGCCGCGCTGGATCAAAGTTCCTATGCTAAGAATACCATCGTGATATTCTGTTCGGATAACGGGTTTCATTTGGGGACCAAGGATCATTGGACCAAGAAGACCTTGTGGGAACAGGCCGATATGGTGCCGCTGCTCATCCGCCTTCCGGGAGGGAAAGCTTACCGCTGCGACCAGACCGTCAGTTTGCTGGACATCTTCCCTACCTTGGTGGATTACTGCCATTTGAACCCGCCCCCTCACACCCTGGACGGACATAGCCTGGTCCCTATCTTCAGGGATCCGAAAACACAGTGGAATCACCCAGGCTTTACCACCTGGGGAGTACAATATTCTTCGGTAAGAAGTGAGCGTTACCGGTATATCCGTTATCCTGATGGCTCCCGGGAATTGTATGACCATTTTAAGGATCCTTACGAATGGATCAACCTGGCGGGAGACCCCAAAATGAAGCCGGTCATTGAAGGGCTGACAGGAGCCATCCCTTCCACTTTTACAAAATCGATCAATCCGGATCACTTTAAAAAGAGGGGCAAAAAGAGAAAGGGGCGGCCGGTGACAGAGCAGCAGCGGAAGAGAAAAGGACGCTGACACATGTGATCCGATACTCCTTATAGGTTTACCAAACTTAAAATATCCTGAAACATGCGCAATTTAATTTGGATCCTCCTGCTGATGGCAGTGCCGCTCCGGGCTTTCAGCCAATCGGCTGACAAACCCAATATCGTCATTATTCTGGCCGATGATCTCGGCTGGGGCGATGTGGGTTTTCACGGCAGTGACATACGAACACCCAACATCGACCGGCTGGCCAGGGAAGGTATTGTTTTAAGTCAGTTCTATACGGCGCCCATCTGTTCGCCAACACGTGCCGGTCTGATGACCGGCAGGTATCCCAACCGTTTTGGTCTCAGACAGAACGTCATTCCACCGTGGAGTAAATTCGGGGTGGATACCTCAGAGGTCTTCCTGCCCCAGATGCTGGCGCTGGCCGGTTATAAGAACAGGGTGGCTCTCGGTAAATGGCACCTGGGAGATGCCTATAAAAGATACCTGCCGCTGCACAGGGGCTTCACGCATTTTTATGGTTTTTACAACGGTGCGTTGGATTATTTCACGCACAAACGGGAAGGAGAACTGGACTGGCACGATGATTCCAGCGTCTGCGGTGACAAAGGATACACCACCGATCTGATTACCAAAGAAGCCGTAAGGTGCATCCATGCCTATGCGGGCAAATCACCTTTTTTTCTGTATGTGGCCTATAACGCGCCGCACGGTCCGCTGCAGGCGAAAAACAAAGATCTTTTAAGTTATGGCTTTGACCCGGCCAAACCCCCCTTCCCACAGAAAGGGGCGAACGGGAGCATCGGCAGGGGAAACACCAAACGGCAGACTTATTCGGCCATGGTTACCTGTATGGACCGCGGCATCGGCCATATTCTCGAGGCGCTTAAAGACCTGCACATAGAGAAGAACACGGTGGTGCTCTTTTTTAGCGATAACGGCGCCGCAAGGAACATCGGAGGATCAAGCGGGAAGTTAAGGGGATGGAAATTTCAGGAATGGTCCGGGGGTGTCCGGGCACCGGCCATCATCCGCTGGCCGGGAGGATTGAAGGAGCCCGGAAGAACAGATCAGGTAATGGGCTATGTGGATGTATTGCCGACTATGATGGCTATCGCCGGGGTACACCCTAAGCCTGAAAAGCCTTTGGATGGTGTCAATATGCTTCCGGTGTTGGAGAATACCGAAAACAGCATCGACCGTTATTTTTATCTGGGCCATGGCGCCATCATCCATAGTCCCTGGAAGCTGGTGAAGGCACATGCGGGAAACCCGGCCATGAAAGAAAAAGAAGATATCCTGTTCAATATATTAAAGGACCCGACCGAACAAAAAAATCTTAAAGACAGTCACCTGAAGATATATGAGCAACTGGCGAAGGCTGTGAAACCTTTTGATGAAATAAAACCGGCAAGACAGGTTCCGCCGTATGGGCAGGGAAGAAAAGGATTTGTTGCACCCAAAAACTGGGTGATTACCCGGTGAACCCTGCATGATCCATCTGCATAAAATCAACGACGATGAAGGCAGTTTTCCATTTCGGATTTGTTTGTTTATCAATCTGTATCCTTTGCACTTGTAAATTGCACCAAGGAGACAGGGAAAATGTTTGACAGCGAGCATTCTACCGGAGGATATCCGCCACACATGCCGTTCATGAAACCCGCTTAATAACGAGGAGACGGCCTCATTAGCGCGTTAAGCATCATAAATAACCATACAAAACCAATGATTATGAGCTTACCAATCACCAGATTATTGTTTGCCGTGGCGCTTTTCGCCTTTTTTGCCGAAGGCTGCAGCACGGCCCGGACGGCAAAGCATGTGGTGCTTATCAGCCTGGACGGATCGCGCACCGATTTTTACATGGACACCTCGTGGCCGGCACCTCACCTGCAACGGCTGAAGGAGGAAGGTGTCTATGCGGCCGGAGGGATCCGGAGCGTTTTCCCATCGGTCACCTACCCGTCCCATACGACCCTGGTCACCGGAGCGTTCCCGGCACGCCATGGTATTTATTACAATGTCCCCATAGGAGCGAAAAAAGGGCACTGGTACTGGAATGAAAACGCCATAAAATGCGAAACCCTGTGGAAAGCGGTAAAGGATGCGGGGATGACCTCGGGCGCCGTATTTTGGCCGGTAAGTGTTGGTGCGCCGATCAATTATAATTTCCCTGTACGTCGGGTGGAAGCAGGAGAAACCGGTAACAACCTGACAATAAAACTACCCTTCATCACGCCGCCCGGTCTCCTGAAAGATATAGAGAAAAAGACCGGCAGGAAATTTACCGCCAGCGATCTGACCCAGGATGATTATGCGCAAAGCAAGACCATCGGGACCATCGCTTGTTACATCATCAAAACCTATAAGCCAAACCTGATGGCCATCCATTTTGTAGGCATCGACCACAAAGAACATGAGTATGGAAGAGAAGGAGCGCCTGTCAGGGAGGTGGTTCGTGTAACCGACAGCCTGGTGGGCACGGTGCTGCAAACCATCAAAGAGGCGGGTATAGAAGAAACGACGACTGTCATTGTTACGGGAGATCACGGTTTTGCGGATAACAGGGCTTATTTTAAACCCAATGTTTACCTGGCCCGCCATGGCCTTATTAAAGCCCACAAATGGGCCGCAAAGTTCCATGCTGCCGGTGGATCTTCCTTTTTGTACCTGGGAGATAAAGCTGATTCCGCTGATGTATTGGATTCGGTGGTCGCCCTTCTCAAAGCCACCCCCGAATATCACCAGGGGTATTTCAGGATGCTGGACAGAAAGACACTGGACTCCATAGGGGCGGATCCCCATGCATTCCTGGCGCTGGCCATGAAAGAAGGCATCTCCGCCCGGAACGGAACAGATGGCCCGGCTTCGGGCAAAAATGATCATGGCGGCGGTCACGGATATGATCCTGCCTATCCGGACCTGCATACAGGGTTTATCGCGGTGGGTGCCGGTATAAGCGCACATAAGAATATCGCCGGCATGGGCATAAAAGACGTAGCGCCCGTTGTCGCCAAATTACTGGGATTGTCATTTAAGGCGCCGGATGGGGTATTGATTCCCGGAATATTGGCGGATAAGGGAAACAAATAAGGTAGAGGCACGCGTTTTCATCTTTACAAAAAGAAACACCTCTTGAAAGCTTTTCAGGATTATCGGACGGGGCAGGCTGCATTCAACGGGGAAGTGAGCGCGGCCCTTGCGAAGGAAGCGTTCCTGGTGTGCTAAGGGAAGAAGGGAAAGGAATTGATCATCCACGAGCAGGAGGGCGCACATGGACACCATCACACCAACCCTTCCGTGAACAGGATGTTTATTGCGGAAGCTGCGGGGAATGGCAGCACCAAAAATATAAAGGGTATGGGATAAAGCTATCGCACCTGTCATTGCCCAATTGTTAGAATGGATTTTAAACCTTCTGATGGGTATTGATTGCCAGCATTCTTCTCGATTAAAAAACACCGTATGAGAAAGAGCTCTGTAAAATATGCCTTGCTGCTATTTATGGTCATGGCATTTTGTCTCCAGGGACAGGATTCCTATTGCCAGTCCCCGGCATCAAAACCCAATATTGTCTTTATCCTGGCCGATGATCTCGGTTGGGGAGAGTTGGGCTGTTATGGCAATACTTTCAACGAAACACCCCACCTGGACGAACTTGCTTTCGAAGGGATGAGGTTTACCCAGGCTTATGCCGCGGCACCCGTATGTTCTCCGACGCGGGCCAGCATCATGACGGGACAGTACCCTGCCAGAGTGGGTATCACGGATTTTCTGGCCCCTAAATCAACTGAATATTTAGATCCCGGCAAATTTACCACCCTCAATGAAGTACTTTCAAATGCCGGCTACCATACCGGCATCATCGGCAAGTGGCACCTGGATGCCCATTTCAAAAATGAAAAGGGCAGTCCTCAGCGTTTCCATTTTGACGAAGTGATCGCCTCTGAAACAAAATACATTGCTGATGGCGATTACTTTTATCCGTATGACAAGATCGGTACCATCACCAGCGGCAAACCCCATGAATACCTGACGGATCGCGAAAGCGAAGAAGCGGTAAAATTTATTCAGCGGAATAAGGCCAGGCCTTTCTTTTTGTACCTTTCCTACTACGGGGTGCATACCAAACTGGCGGCGCCCCCGGCATTGGTTAAAAAATACAAACAGAAGTTTGACCACAAATACGGCCCGGGGTCGGCAGAAAAAATATACGGGCCGGCAAATAAACGTCACCAGGCGAAGCACGTGGATAACCCATGGCTTGCCGCGATGCTGGAACGAGTGGACGCAGGCGCAGGGGCGATCATGGAAGCCTTGCAGCAGGCGGGACTCGCGGACAACACACTGGTGGTCTTCTTTTCCGATAACGGCGGCGCCCACGGCGTCGCCAATAACGGCGGTTTAAGAGGGCATAAAACCTGGCTCTATGAAGGGGGCATACGGGAACCCCTGATCATGCGATGGCCCGGAAGGATCAATCCGGCGACGGTTTCGGATGTGCCGGTATGCAGCATCGATTTTTATCCGACCTTTTTGCAGGTCGCCGGTGCCCAGGCGTCCGCCGGCCAGGTGATCGATGGTACCACGCTGGTCACCCTGCTGGAAAAAGGAAAGTCCCCGGGGAGAAGTACCTTATTCTGGTATTACCCTGCGGAAACAGGGGGATGGAAAAACAGGATGGCCGCCGCCATCCGCCAGGGAGATTATAAACTGATCCATTTTTTTGTTAGTGGGCGGAGTGAACTCTTTAACCTTAAAGCGGATCCGGATGAGAAGACGGATCTATCGGAGCAAATGCCTGCAAGGACGAGGAGTTTACAAAAAAAGTTGCGCGCCTGGGAAAAAGCGGTAAAAGCCAAAAAACCGGTGTGGTAAGAGGGGCGTTGCTACAAAATTTTCAGATTCTCCTACAATTGTTACAGCCGTCGCCCATCCTGACGGATAATATTGTGAACGCAAATAATTCACAATATGACTACTGAAAATATAATATTCAAGCATCGCAACGATCGGACCGGCCGCCGTTCCCAACGGTGGGTATTTGCCCTCATCTTCCTGCTGTTGTATACGATGTCGTCTCCGGTAATGGCGGTGCAGGCAAACACACGTACCATCCGGGGTCATGTGACCGATCAGGACGGCAACGCTCTGCCGGGGGTAAGCGTGTCACTGGAAAATTCCACCCGTGGAACCACGACCGACGCCAAGGGAAACTACGCGCTCACGGTGAGTAATACAAAAGGAACATTGGTCTTCTCGTTTATAGGATATACCACCCGGCGGGTTGTCATAGGTGGAAGAACGACCCTTAACGTCTCCCTGACGCAAAAAGTATCGGCGCTTAATCAGCTGGTGGTGGTTGGTTACGGTACCCAGAAAAAAAGTGATTTAACAGGGGCGATCGCTTCCATCACGAGCAAGGATTTCAATAAAGGCGTAGCGCCATCCCTCGACGGTCTGATCCAGGGGAAGGCGGCTGGCGTCAGGGTCGTACAAAACAGCAATGAGCCGGGCGGGGGCATCTCCGTGGACATTCGCGGCGCCAGTTCCATCAATGCAGGGACCGGCCCCTTATATGTGATCGACGGATTGCCGCTTGACAATTCGGTACCCATCGGCGCGACAGGACAATCATTTGTGGCCACCCGGACACCGAGAAACCCGCTGGCCTCTCTCAACCCGGCTGATATCGCTTCCATCGAGGTGTTAAAAGACGCTTCGGCTACGGCCATATATGGCGCCCGTGGCGCCAATGGTGTCGTACTGATTACGACCAAGTCGGGCAAAACAGGCAGCTTAAGTGTCAGTTACGACGGGTATGTGGGCTTTCAGAGTCCTGCCCACACACTGGATGTGTTAACCGCCAAACAATACAGCAGTGTGCTTAATGACATCATTGCCGACGGGGGCGGCAGTGCAAGTGAGAAAGTGACCGGGATCGAGGATGGAGGTACAGACTGGCAGGAGGCGGTTTTTAAAACGGGTGCCAGGGTACAGAATCATAATCTCGCTTTTCAGGGGGGTAACGGTAAAACAAGCTACCGGGTATCACTCAATTATTTTGATCAGGACGGCATCGTGATGAATACTTCCTTTAAACGCTATAACGCCCGTTTTAACCTGCGTTCTCACATCTCGGACAAGTTTACCGTAGGGGTGCATTTTAATAGTTCTTACGATATAAATAATTATGTTCCCGTTGGTTTCGGGATCAATGAGAACGCGGGTGTTTTGTATGCCGCGTTTAATTTTGATCCCACCCTGGCCATCAGGGATTCGGCCGGCAGTTACCAGCGTTCCCCCTATATCACCATTGACAATCCGGTGGCACTCGCCGAGGGGAAAAGAGGCGTGCAGAATTCTTACCGGACCCTGGGTACGATCTTTGGCGAATACAGGATCATACCGGGGCTGGTAGCCAAGCTCAATCTGGGCGGCAATGTGACCAATAGCCGGAAGGATGTATACATCTCCCGCTTTACCAATGACGGTGCCGCGGCCGGAGGGATTGCGACCATCCTGACAAGCGTTAACTCCAATTATCTGGCAGAAGCCACCCTGAACTATAGCAAGACGTTTGGTGTGCATCACATCAACATCCTGGGCGGGGCCACTACACAAAAATTTATTGATAACAACAGCAATGCCACTGGCCGGAATTATGTATCTGATGTAACCTTTACCAACGCGATCGGTACGGGGGATCCTACCCTCAATGATATCGGCAGTGACAAATCATCCCACCGTCTCATTTCCTTTATCGGCAGGGTCAATTACAACCTGCTGGATAAATATTTGTTGACAGCTACCTTAAGGGCAGATGGATCCTCCCGTTTTGGTGAGAACAGAAAGTTTGGCTATTTCCCCTCTCTGGCGGGTGCGTGGAAAATTGACAAGGAACCGTTCATGAAAAACCAATCAGTGTTCAGCAGCCTGAAAATAAGAGCCAGCTGGGGACGGACAGGAAATCAGAGCATCGGGAATTATCATTCGCTCATCACCTATACCAGGGGCCCCGACGCCGTCATTGGGGAGCAACCCGCCACTACGCAGGAACCCGCCCGGCTGGCCAATCCCGGTTTAATATGGGAAACCACCGAACAGACGGATATCGGCATTGATTTTGGCCTCTGGGAAGGGCGGCTGTCCGGTACGATGGATTATTACCGGAAGCATACCTTTAATATGCTGGTGGATCTGCCCATCCCCACCTCCACCGGTTTTAACACGAAATTATCCAACGTGGGAAGCATCCGTAACGAAGGGTGGGAATTAACATTGAATAGTGTAAATCTGGATGGCGCTTTCAAATGGTCTACCAGCGTTAACCTGGCCACCCTGAAAAACAGGGTGCTCAACATCGGCGGCATACCACCCATCATTACAGGCGGCGCAGGGGTCACTCCTCAGATCGCCATCATCGAACCCGGGCGGACACTTCGCTCCTATTACGGTTACCAGGTGACAGGGGTGTGGCAGCAAGGGGATGACTATTCCAAAACAAAAGATGGTGTGGTACCGGGAGATCTGAAATACAAAGATGTGAACGGGGACAGCACCGTCAATGCGGCGGACAGGGTCATCCTTGGCAATTCGTTCCCAAAACTGACCTGGGGGCTGAGCAATACCTTTGGGTATAAAAATTTCCAGCTGGATATCTTTATCATGGGTGTGCAAGGGGTCAGCATGCTCAATAACAACCTGGTGGATACCTATTTCCCGGTTAATTTCAGGAGAAACAAGTTTGCCAAACCCTATTTAAACAGGTGGACACCGGAAAATCCTTCCGACAAATATCCTTCCTTTGTCACACCACTTGACCAGGGTCAGAAACTGGTGAATTCCTACACCGTACAGGACGCTTCTTATCTAAGGCTCCAAACGGTTCGTTTAAGTTATACTTTCCCCCATATCAGGAAGATCATCCGTTCCGCCACCCTTTACATTACAGGGCAAAACCTGTTAACGTTTACCAAATATCAAGGGATGGATCCTGCTGTCAATACCAATGGGGACGCAGGATTTAACATTGACTATAACGCCTATCCGGCATCCATTACGACCATGATCGGGGTAAATGTCAACTTTTAAAAATGGAAAAAATCATGAAAAACAGATGCTTGTATATTGTGGGGATGTGCAGCCTCCTGCTGTTCGCAGGATGTGAGAAACAGCTGCAGGAACAGCCTTATTCGCAATTGGTCCCCGGTAATTTTATCACCAGTGTTTCGGGCATCACCGCCGTTTTATACGCGGCTTACGCCCAGGAAGGGGAATTATCGGGACAAAAGGCCGTAAAGGGCTGTATTGCCACCCAGGAATGGTGTACGGATCTCATGTGGGAGACCAGCGGATCGGACAACCGGATTGCTTCCCAGATCATTGACTTTACCTGGGATGCTTCTACACCGTGGTTTTTCAGCATGTTATGGGCGCCTCCCTATGCTGCGATCGCCGACGCGAATGATGTGCTGGATAACATTGGCAACCTCAAAGATGCAACCGATGCGCAAAAGGAGGGATTGACGGCAGAAGCGAGGTTTATAAGGGCCATTTCATACGAACATTTGTATAGCTGGTTTGGTCCCGTACCCCTTAGAAAAAGCACGAGCGACACTTTACAACTGACGCGGGCGACCGATGATGAAATGAAGGCCTTCATCGCCTCCGAATTGCTGGCGGTGATTCCGGAGTTGCCGGATCCGGGCAAAGAGGCGGCGTATGGCCGTGCCAATAAAGGGGCCGCCATGGGGTTTTTATGCAAGTTCTATCTGAACACCCGGCAATGGCAGAAATCGGCTGATGTAGCCAAGCAGATCATGGATCTGGATTACTATCAATTATTCCCGGATTATGAACAGCTGTTCCATGTGGAGAATGAACGGAATAAGGAATTTATGTGGGTCAGACAGGCCAGCAATCTCGGACCCGGCAATGTCTGGATGAGTTCTGTTTACCCGCCGGGATTTAAAGAGGATCCGAGAACGGGACAAAAGCTCATCGGCCAGAACTTTGGGGCACAATACAGGCTACTGGACGGATTTTATGATTCTTTTGACCCCAAAGATACCAGGCAGAACCTGATC
Source organism: Chitinophagaceae bacterium (assembly GCA_036278455.1). Lineage (GTDB taxonomy): Bacteria > Bacteroidota > Bacteroidia > Chitinophagales > Chitinophagaceae > FW021-bin31. The sequence goes on from DASULB010000453.1 coordinate 16,023, forward strand.
CTTACTTCCTATATCAACACACAGGGGAAGCTGATATCTTTATTAAATAAGGACAATACGCGTTCCTTTAAGTACTGGCCTGATCCAAATAACCAGAACAACCAGGGCGGAAATGACATTCCGGAATTGCGGTATGCCGATATCCTGCTTGCAAGAGCAGAAGCTTTAAATGAACTAAACGGCCCCAACGCCGAATCCATTGATTTGATTAATAAGATCAGGGAGCGGGCGGGGCTGAGCGATATTGCCCTGGCCGATTTTCCTTCCAAGGAGGCCCTTCGGGATCATGTTCTGGCCGAAAGGGGTTGGGAATTTTATTCAGAAGGATTGAGAAGAGAGGATCTGCTGCGTATGGGAAAGTTTATTCCGGGAGCGGTGGCAAGGGGTAAAAACGCAAAACCCTTTCAGAAGCTGTTCCCCATTCCGCTGCAGGCGATGGACTCTAATCCCGAACTGGTACAGAACACAGGATACTGATCCGGCGAACTGGACACTGGTGGCTGAATTTTTTAAACGCGGTACAAACGCCGGGCAGAAACGATTAATTTGCAATTATTTATTAAATCTATACCACGATGGAATCAAAAAACATTTCCCGGAAAGAAGCCATTCAGCGGATGGGGCTTTTGGGATTGACCCCCATGTTGCCCAAATTTTTAAAATCGTTTCCCGGGGGAAAAAGCCCCAATATTATTTTAGTGATCTGTGACCAGTGGCGTGCTGACGCCTGTAAGCGGGAAGGTTTTCCCCTGGATACCACGCCGTTTCTTGACAGCCTGGCGGGAGATGGCACCTGGTTCAATAAGGCCTATTGCGCCTATCCTGCCTGCGTTCCCAGCAGAACGGCCATGCTGACCGGACGCTTTCCCAATGCCACCCGTGTAAAATCCAATTTTAACATCCAGGATGCCACCTACAGCAAGGACATGATCGATGCGGTAAAGGCAAGAGGCTACCTCACTGGTTGCGTGGGAAAGAATTTTCATTCCTATCTCAAGGAACATCCTGAACGCTTTGATTACTGGCGGCCCTATTATCACCTTGGCGAACGGCCCACCGATGATCCCCAGGTAAAGAAGTTTAACAAATACCTGCAAAGCACGCATTTTTACGCTTCTTTCAAACCCGCACCTTTTTCCTATAAGATGCAGCAGCCATACCGCATCGTTTCCGACAGCATAGGCTGGATAGACAAAGTAAAGGAAAAGGACAACCCGTTTTTTCTGTACATGTCCATTCCCGAACCGCACAATCCTTACCAGGTATCCGAACCTTATTATTCAATGTTCCCGCCGGATAAGCTTCCGCCGCTAAAGACCGATGCCGGGGATCTGAAGATCAAGGGCAAGAAATTCACCATGCAGAAAGAGCTGGAGGACATGGGCTACCCCGGTTATGAAAAGCACATCCCCCGGATCCGGAGCAACTATTACGGCATGCTCCGGCTGATCGACGACCAGATGAAAAGGCTTGTGGATTTTCTAAAGGACAAAGACCTGTATGATAATACGGTGGTGATCTTTGTCGCGGACCATGGTGATTTTACCGGAGAATACGGCCTGATCAAAAAAGGCGTGGGTGTACCTGAATGCCTGACGCGTATTCCCATGATCTGGCATGGCCCGGGCGTGATCAAGAATCCTTTACCGCATGATGCCCATGTTTCCAATGTGGATATCATGCCCACCATTTGCGATATCGTGGATTATCCCCTGCCGGACGGGGTCATTGGAAGAAGCCTGTGGCCTCTTCTTTTGGGGCAGGCTTACCCCAAGGCCGATTTTGCATCCATGATCATCCAGCAGGGATTTGGTGGCAGGGACTATACCAGCGTCAGCCAGCTGGACCCGTATAAGGAAGGTGCCCTGGCCAAAGGCAAACATGAATTCGATGAACTGAACAGCTATTCTCAAAGCGGCTTTCTGAGGGGCCTGAGGAAAGATGACTGGAAACTGGTTTATGACATGCAGGGCAATGGCAAAATGTATCATCTTCCCGATGATCCTTCCGAAGTCAAAGACTTGTATCAGGACAAGGCCCATGCGGATAAGAAAACAGAACTCCTGGCCGATATGCTGGCATGGGAACTGAGAACACAGGATCCCCTGCCATTGCCACGACGCAGGTACATCTATAGGGGCGACAAGCATAATTATTGGACGCCTTACCATGACACAGATGTTGAATAAGGATGTTCAATACGATTAAATAGAACCCTGGAAAATAATAGAAATGCGTTATTTGAT
>DASULB010000454.1:0-4113 GCA_036278455.1 Chitinophagaceae bacterium
CTGTAGATTTTCTTAACAGCCTTGGTGTAAATACTGCCGTTTCCAGACGCGGGGAGTCCCTGAATAAAACCATTGAAATCACAAAATATCTTGGTATACGCTGGATACGCTCTGGCTATGAAGGCGGATTACCGGTTGACGACCTCATTAAATTGCATGATAAAACAGGCATACGATTTAGCTATGGCTTGTTAAGTGGTGGGACGAATATTCAACGGCTTCTTAATGGAGCCAGAAGATTGGCTGCAGCGGGAGCCCTCTTATCCATCGAAGGGCCCAATGAGCCGAACAACTGGAGTGTCACCTATCAGGGCAAAAAAGGAGGCGGAAATTCGACCTGGATGCCTGTGGCAAAATTGCAACGAGATTTATATAAGGTTGTTAAGAACGATCCGGTGTTAAAAACGTATCCGGTATGGAGCCTCACCGAAAATGGCGCAGAGACAGACAATGTTGGCTTACAATTCCTTGAAATACCAGAAGGGGCGACCACACTAATGCCTGACGGAACGAAATACGCTGATTATGCTAATTGCCACAATTACTTCATGCATCCATCCCATCCCGGACTTTATGACAATCAGACGTGGAATGCTGCCGATCCCACCAATCTTTGTAAGGTGGATGGTCTTTATGGTAATTATGGGTCAACCTGGCGCGCACATTTTTCAGGCTATTCTAAAGATGAACTTTCAACACTGCCAAGGGTGACTACAGAAACCGGGGCGGCCCTTAAAGGGGTATTGACCGAAGACAGACAGGCGTGCCTTTTCATGAATTTATTTCTTGACCAATTTACGAGGGGATGGAGTTATACCGCACTTTATCTGTTGCGGGACCGCTCAGATGAATCCGGCAACCAGCAATTTGGCTTTTATAAGCCTGATTATACCCCACGAACAGCAGCGGTTTATTTTCATAATTTAACAAGCATACTGGCTGATAGCGGCTCCATCAGACATCCTGGAAAACTCAATTACTCCATTCCAGGTAAACCAAAGACTGTCCATGAGCTGCTGCTCCAGAAACATACCGGAACATTTGATTTGATCGTATGGAATGAAAGAGTAAATGGATCGGATAAAGTGGAAGTAAACCTAGGAAAGCCTTATGCAGTGATGAATATATATGATCCCACAAAAGGGACATCGAAAGCCCAATCATTTAACAATACCAGTTCACTAGACCTGACCTTAAGCGATCATCCCATGATTATTGAAATCCTATAATTTTTACCTTGCCGTATGTATGGTTCCTTTGATCCCCCAGTGTCCATTGAAAACTTAACCTTATTTCACTATTCACAATAGAAATTTTATAGGCAATCAAGTTTGATATAAGGGCGCAGTATTGGCACAGATGCATAAGGATCGTTTGGATATACAAGTTGTAGATATAATGCCAATCTTTAAGACATTACAATCTGCAGAAGTCCGAAGGACTTGGAAAGAGAGCACAATGAGCAACAACGGCAAGGCAAAAACAAATCTTGATGCCGGTTGTCTGCACAGGTGAAATCGATTAAAGCAAACATCTTTGGTTAATAGTATAGATCATAAAGAAATAAAAAACGATGTTAAATATTTACATTGCATTTACAATCTATTCCCTCTGTCTCTTTCCTGGAATTTTGCTGGCACAAAATAGTGTTAAGATTCAATCAAAATCCACCGTATCGAGGTTGGAGAATTACATCGCTTCAGCAGCCAAAATGGGAAAATTCAACGGTTCTGTGCTCATTGCAAAAGAAGGGAAGATACTTTTACAAAAGGATATCGATGGAGAAATTTTGCAAATCATACACGCAATGACTCCTCCGCTATTTTTGAAATCTGTGCTCTTACAAAGCCCTTCACTGCGATGGTCATTTTAAAATTACAAGAAGAAGGCAAATTGTCTGTAAATGACCCTTTGGATAAATATTTTCCAGACTACCCTGATGGAAACAAAACAAAGCTTAAGAACCTTCTTGACCCTACTTCCGGCATTTACAATTACACAATCGGTATTGGGAAAGAGGATTCCGCTATTGTCTGTCACCCTGTAAAAAAGCGTTTAATTATGAATGTTTTTTATCATAAACCGCTGGATTTCGCGCCAGGCACAAAATTTAAATATGACAACTCAGGCTATTATTTATTGGGGATGATCATTGAAAAGGTAACCGGGAAGCCTTATGAACAAGTCGTAAGGAAGCTTATATTTGATCCGCTGCACATGGATCATTCCGGATTCGACATCCTTAATCTACAAGATACGTCAAAAGCCACTGACTATGATAAGCTAAGTGCCAGTCAGCAAGTTATTTCTCATCCATGGGATTCGACAGTGAGCTATGCGGCGGGAGGCATATACAGTACTTCAGGTGATTTGTATAAATGGGCCAAAGCAATCGCAGACAAACAAATATTGACTGAAAACTCGTAGAAACAGCCTTTTACTCCAAATTTGGATAATTATGGCTATGGGTGGTGGATTGACTCATTGCTTGGACAAAAATATGTCCTGCATACCGGCGGCGGTTTTGGTTTTATGTCCTTTTTTATTTACTTCCCAATAAAGACATCACCATTATTTTATTAAACAATTTTGGCGATTATGGAGAGAGCCTTTGGCCAGTGAGTGAGGGTATTGCGGCGATTCTTTTCAATATATAAAAAATACTGATGGTAGGGTTTCTAAGATGATCTCACATGAGAATGGGAAAAATGTCATTTTGAAGAAAATAGAATAATATTTTCATTTTGTAATAACAATCTATGAAGCCAGCTTACCATTCGTCCCGGAGAGGCATTATGTCAAAAGAACTTTATTCATGCCATGGTTATAAGGGGTTAATGCATTCTACTGAGGTAACCCGAATGCCTGTTAAAAGGGGAGGAGGCCCTTACGGGCCGCCTGTTATTCATCCCTAAAATTTGTGTCTGCCAGTTTCAAAACAGGTAATGCAGTGATTTACAGACTGATAACCGAACGGCGATTTTATTTTATATCATCCCTTTCCCAGAACTATAGGCAAGCTACGAATCCTTTTCCCTGTTGAATGGTATACAGCATTCGCTATAGCGGCTGCTGCAGGTCCTTGGATAGCTTCTCCGGCACCCAGGGCTTTTTCAGCTGGATGGTCAAGCACAGCCACCTCTACTTCGGGAATATCGTTAAAACGGAAAATAGGGTAGGTGTCCCAATCGCGACTGGTGATCTGCTTTTCATTAAACCTAACTTGTTCCTTCAATGTCCAGCTGGCCGATTGAATCATGCCGCCTTCTATTTGATTTTTAATGCCATCCAGGTTGATAACTTCACCCGCGTCTATAGCTGCCCACATTTTTTGTACTTGTACCGATCCTTTCTGTGAATCCACCTGGACCTGGGCCACCACGGCACAGTATGTTTTGGAGTTTTCATAACGGGAAAAGGCTAATCCCATGCCCGAGCCAGGATATCCTTTATGCGCATTGGTCTGCGCGGACCGGCCGGGTTGCCCAACGATAAGCTCCCTTACTTTTCTTATCACTGCTTTTGCCCTTTCATCATCCAAGTGCTTTAACCGGAATTCATACGGATCCGTTTTTGACATTTCGGCCAACTCATCCATAAAGGATTCCATGGCAAATATGTTGGCGTAGGCACCCAGACTTCTCAAGGAAGATGTTCTCAGGGGGCCCTCAAAAATATGTGCATTCACCTGCAGATTTGGAATACTATAATAGGGTTCGGCGTTACGGTGGGCCCCTCCACTGAAGCCACCCGCCTTTTTATGAAATGGATGAGCCAGATACTGGGCGGGAATCAGGTTGCCCGGATCTCCGCCGGGGCGGGCACCATGAGAATCAGATCGTAGGTTATACCACCAATGACTGATCCTTCCTGATGGATCCAACCGGGCCTCCACATCCATCATCATAGCGCTGCCATAGGGCTCCCAGGCGTTTTCCTCGTCTCTGGACCATTGGAGTCGTATGGGTGTTCCCGGATAGGCCATGGCCAGCAAAGCAGCATCTGCGGCTGCATCATCGGCTCCATTATGCCCATAACAACCTGACCCCGGAACGCCTTTAACATGGATCTTTTCGACTGGCAAATCTAACATCTTTCCCAAGGTGTCCCTGA
>DASULB010000455.1:0-9705 GCA_036278455.1 Chitinophagaceae bacterium
GGCCCGGGTGAGCCCGGGCCCTGAATTTGGGGATATCCAGCATCAGGTTGGGCCCGTTTTCATCCAGCCACGAAAAAGTCCGTAAAAACCGCGGATGCCGGAAAAAAATAAAATCACCCCCAGACCGCCAAAGCCGGGCCGGGATGTGGGCAGATTGGGACCGGCACGCTATATAAGTCATTTAAAAAACACCTGAGATAATTTGCTGCAACTTAACGCCATATCACTGATCCAGTTCAAGAATTACCACCACCGGCGGTTCAATTTCGATCAGAAGATTATCAGCATTACGGGTAATAATGGTGTGGGAAAGACCAATTTACTGGACGCCATCTATTACCTGTGTTTTGCTAAAAGCTACTTTAATACCCAGGAATCGCTAAACATATTGCATGATCATGAAGGCTTCCGCCTGGAAGGGGATTTCCTGAAAAATGAAAAACCCGAATCTATCCACTGTACTTATAAAAGAGGAAAAAAGGAGATTATTCTGAACGGGACCCCTTATCATCGGTTTTCACGCCATCTGGGTCACTTTCCCGCGGTGATCGTCACCCCTGATGACGCCATCCTGATAGGCGGCGGCAGTGAACAGCGCCGGCGATTTTTGGATACGCTGCTTACCCAGATAGATATTACGTACCTGGATGACCTTATCGCATACCAGAAGGTATTGCAACAAAGGAACAGCCTGCTGAAAAATACCGCTCCATACAGGTCACCCGATCAGGAATTATTAAGCGTATTTGACACCCAGCTGAGCCTGCATGGTACCCGTATTTTTGAGCGGAGAAATACATTTCTTCCTTCCCTGGTGGATAAAGTAAAATCTTTCTACCGCCAGATATCCGGAACGGAGGAAAAAGCAGGGCTCTCCTATCACAGCAGTCTGCTTGAAACGCCTTTTGAGGAACTCTTACAACGTAATCGTCAGCGGGACATACAATTGCAACGCACCACCGACGGCATCCACCGCGATGATCTTCCGTTTTTACTGAACGGTTACCCGATGAAACAAACCGCCTCCCAGGGGCAACGGAAGAACTTTCTTTTTGCCCTGAAACTGGCGCAATATGATCTCCTGAGATCCTATAAAAACTTTCCACCGCTACTGCTGCTGGATGACCTTTTTGAAAAGCTTGACCATACCCGGATAACACAACTCATCAGTCTCATCAGCGGACCGGAGTTCGGCCAGGTCTTTATCACCGACACCGAAGAATCCCGGCTAAAGGATGCGTTTAAAACGGACCGTCAAGCAGCACAGGTGATCAGGTTGTGAAGCCTGATTATGTATTCGCTCTTTTATTTTTCTCTAAAATTATATGGGTTGCACCCTCTCCGTATATCGTTTGTAATTCAGTAAATCCCAACTTCGGTAAGTTAATTCCCGAAAATAAATGTTCTCCGGTCCCAAGAAAAACCGGTGCGAATGCAATATGCATTTCATCAATAAGACCTGCTTGTAAGAATTGACGAATCGTTAGTGTCCCGCCACCAATTCGTATATCCTTCCCACCAGCGGCTTTCTCTGCCTTTTCGAACGAAGATTCAATACCGTCAACAACAAAGTGAAATGTTGTTCCGCCCTTCATTGTAATAGACTCTCTTTTATGGTGTGTCAAGATAAATACTGGCACATGGTATGGTGGCTCTTCGCCCCACCAGCCCTTCCATTCATCATTTGGCCACGGCCCACGAATTGGCCCAAACATGTTACGCCCCATTATCCACGCACCGATGTTCTCCATTGATCTTTCTGCAAAATCATTATCTACTCCTTGAGTCCCTTCATCTTTTCCCATCATTTTTTGAAACATTTTAGTAGGGAAAATCCACTTGTGAAGGTCTTCGCCTCCTATGCCTAAGGCGTTCTCTTTATCTTGATTTGGTCCAGCCCCAAAGCCATCCAATGAAACTGAAAAGGCTGCCACTTTAACTTTACCCATAATTAATATTTTGTTTCAAAATTATTGATTACAGTCTGTTACATTGACCGCTCATGTTGAACCACCGGGAAAAATTGCGGCCGTGTCTACTCTTTTTCACGGTTAATTCCTATTGCGTCTTTAAGTACTTGAGTTGTCTCACCATCATTTGTTTTGTTACCCCCTTTGGAAAAACAACTTTTCAGATTTTGTCCATTGGTTCAGCAAGCTGGCAGATGAAATTCCGTACCAGCCAGTCAGTTTCATGATTTGACCCGCAAACAAAACCGCCAGCTGAAATAGACATTCCTAAAACTAATTTTCTAATGGCTACCATTCCATTAGGTTACAAAACTAGAAAAAAACTTCGATACTACCCCGCTGTGGATGCGGCAATCTTATTGGCTGAATGCGAAAATGTGATACCGCAATGTTCCTCAAGGCAGTCAGCGAAAATAGACGCTGTTAAAACTTTAAGTTTTAAGTCAGCCAGTCGTTTGTGATTTACAAAGTCAATGTACCGCCTGATAAAAATCACCACCAGTTAGGAATAACACCGTCAATCATGATTACAAAGGACATCCACAGCACGACTAGAATGGATAGCAAATTAATCATTGTGAGTGTTGTGTAATAATTTCTCCGAAAGCCATTGGATTTGCTCATAAATTTTTTGGCGTAAACCCTAGAGGCAATTGGGATCAAAGCCACTAACAATAACACAATAATCCCCGGATATAGACCAGTGATGGCAACACCAAAAATGCTGAGTGTCGCTACGGTAAGCGTTAAAACTTGGAGGTAACGACGCTAAATGTTTTCGTTTCCACTTTGATAATAATTTAGGCTTTTAAAAGCGATTTGGGAATTTAAAAATATAAAAAGTACTTTGAACTACAAGGTTATTAAAAACTATTTTATTATTCAACTTTGGGCCAACTCCCGCGATATTGAGGATCCCGGCGGACCCGATGGCATTCTCTTCACCAGGTCTCTTTCTTCCGCATCCTTTCCCTACCGGCGCAAACGATACACAAATTACTTACCTTCGCTGGATGAGTGAATTGACCCTTGGTGAAGCCTTGCGCGCATATCTGCGCCACAGCCCTTTCCGCCATAAGATGAACGAATACCGTGTTCAGGCATTGTGGGAAAAGGAAATGGGTGCAACCATTGCCCGTTATACGGATTCCGTTAAGCTTATTCAGGACAGGCTGATCATCACCACCTCCGTAGCCCCTTTAAAACAGGAACTCAGCTTTTCCAAAGAAAAGATCCGTGACAGGATGAACGAGGCGCTCGGAGAGCGCCTTATTGGTGAAGTGATTATAAAATAATTCACTGGGTTTCCGATCCCACTTCACCGTCGATTGCTATCTGCCTGTTTCCCCTTAATCTCCTGCTTTACCGGCGTATTTCATCCCGGCCTGTGTAAGGGTCTGAATATCCTCCGTAGTAAGCGTCCCTTTCATAGTGATCAACACGACCTCACTGCCACTGTTAACCAGGACCAGGGGATCGCTAAAAGTATTTTCATCGCCCCGGGCCCACAGGTTGACCATCTGATCACCCCTTCTGACATTGATCAGGGATTCATAACGGCTCCTGTCCAGCGCATTGGAAAGACGGGTGACTTCCCTGGCGGTAAAGTGTGCCCGCGACGCGGGGATGATATTGATTTCCACACCCTTCATTTTTTTAAGGATGTGTAACAGTGCCCTTGTTTCAGGATCATGCGCCTTATCGGCGAACAGGTTTAATCCAAGTTTCATCAGACCATTCAACCGGATGGTAGTGCCTTTGTCGGCGTATTTCTCTTGGAAGCTATCCCATTGATGCGAACCGCGGTTGCAGGCAGCCAGCGACAAGGCCAGGATCAGAAAAAGCCATTTACTTTTTGAAAACATAACGGATGGTTTTAAGCATTTATTTTTAATCAATACCGCTAGGGGATTTAAATACGCTCACCGCTGAGTCTCATCTTGTCAATTGCCGCCCCATGAGCCCTCGTGGCAACCGCCTTATTTTTTTGGCTGTTTAATATCTTTTAATTTATCAAACCCCTGGATGTTCATATCCCCTGCTATCTTGGATATTTCATTCAGATCAATATTTCCGGTAAGGCTCATGGCGAAGAATTCATTCCCCCCGGCCACCAGCATGATCAGGTTATGGATGATACCATCCGGTCCCTGGTTGATCATGAATTTTACATCGTTGCCGTGATCGCGGATGGTCATCAGCTCTTCATATTTCCTGGGCAGCATGCCGCTGGCTTCCCGGAAAAGCTGCATGCCGTTACGGGCATGATCCTTGGTGATGATCTGAAGGCCCGTAAGCTTTTGGGCTACCGACAGTACCTGTTGCGCCTGTGGGTCTCCTGTATTCAGGTTCACTTTACTGAACAAGTTGAACATTTTCGGAGAAATATTAATAATGGTAAAGGAAGTATCCGGCGAATATTTATCAAAAAACCGTTCCAGCGGGTTTTGCTGGGCCCATAAAGACGCGCTTAACAGGCAGAGGGTGATAAAAATGAGTGTCTTTTTCATGATCTATTTTTTTACTGATAATTAAAATTTTGGACAACGGGGGATACGACATTTAGCAGTCAATCTGCGCACTTTACTTTTAATTTTATCCCTGCATTCATTTTACTGCGGGGCTTTCAACCCCACCTTCAATTTTTGATCCTGTCCACGGGGGCGCCACGGTTATTTGCCAGTTTTTACCTTTTGTTCCGCTTCATTAAAAATTGAGAGTTTCTGCATTTCGGCCTTGCCCTTATTCAGGTTGGCGGCCAGCACCTGTAATGCTTTCTGCGTAGCCTCCATCGCCTTTTGCGGGCTCTGGAAAGTATCCACAGCGGCTGTTTCCCGTACGGTACGGGACGCGGGCCGGAACAACCATATGCTCCCCAGCACCAGCAAAAATATGGCGGCGTATTCCCAGTATCGTCTCCATAGTTTTACCGGCCTTGTCCCCACATGCCTTTTTACTTCCAGGTCACGCACCTCCGGCTGAGGATTGTCCGACATGCCAAGGGAGACCTCGGCTTCATAAAAATCAAACAAACCGGCTACCTCCTGCAGGTCAGCGGGCAAATCGTCTTCCCGGGAATGGAAAAAATCCTTTAAACGTTTTTCTTCTTCAAGGGTACTGTCGCCCAACCAGTACTTTTCCAGGATGTCCCTTGCTTCACGATATTCCATATACCTTATTTTTGGTCAGATTGTCCTTTAATGCCTTGCGCGCCCGGAACAGGTTCACCTTCACCTCGTCCATACTCAATTCCATGATGACGGAGATCTCCTTATAGGAAAACCCCTCTACATCGCGCAGGTGAATGATCATCCTGAATTTATCCGGCAACGCGTCTATCATTTTTCTGATCCGTTCCATACGATCCTTTCTTTCCACCTGTTCATAGGGTGTCGGGTCGATGCTGCTTTCTCCGGGTTGTATATTTTGGGCAGCCGCTGACCTCCTTTTACCCGCCTTAAACCGGTCAAGGCACAGGTTTTTGGTCACCTGCATGCACCAGGCTTCGGGGTTCTCCACCCCTTCCAATTTTTCCCGCTGGTCCCATATCCTGACCAGGGCGTCCTGAACCACATCCCTGGCGTCTTCCGTATTTTTCAACAGACGCAAAGCAAAGCGGAACATTTTATCGCGCGCGGAAACAACCTGTTGTTCATAAATCCCGTGGTGCATCAGGTAAAAGACGATTGAAAAAGCGTTTTGTTACAAAAAACAAAAACTTATTCCAGGGTGATCCTGGGATCGAGCAAGGCATAGAGAAAATCTGCGAGGATGTTGACGATGACGAATAGCACCGCAATGACCAGCACGCTGCCCATCACGACGGGGAAATCAAATTTTTCCAGCGCATCCACCGTGATTTTGCCGATCCCCTTCCATCCGAAAATATATTCTACAAAAAAGGAGCCAGCCAACAATTCAGCCAGCCACCCGGTAATGGCGGTCACCACCGGATTCAGGGCGTTTTTGAGGGCGTGCTTGAAAAGTACGGTCTTTTTGGAAAGTCCCTTGGCGTAAGCCGTACGGATATAATCCTGGTTCATCACGTCAAGCATGGCGCTGCGCGTGAGTTGTACGATAATAGCCAGTGGACGGATACCCAGGGTAAGCGCGGGCAGGATCATGTTTTTCAGGGTCAGTACTTTCCCGGCGAAAGGATCCACGTCAAAGAGGCTGCCCGTCATGTGCAACCCGGTGTACTGGCTTAGTAAAAAGCCGAAAATATAAGCGATAACGATGCCCGAAAAAAACGAGGGTGCTGAGATGCCCATGACGCTGGCGAAGACGGAGCCGGTGTCCATCCAGGTGTTTTGTTTTACGGCGGCCAGTACCCCCAACAGGATACCGATGACGGAGGCGAATATCATGGCAGCGATCGCCAGAAAGATTGTATTGGGCAGCGCCTCCATCAGGATGGCCCATACCTCTTTTTTGCTTTGGTAGGACCGCCGGAGATAGGGTGCTTTCAATACCAGGGAACGTTGGGAGGAAAAATGAAGCAAGGTTACATGCGGGTGGGCTACCTGCAGGGGATAGCTCTTATCCAGGATGCCGATGGGGGAAAGATCATTGACATAAAGCAGGAACTGCATGGGCAGGGACTTGTCCAGGTATAGCTCATGGCGGACGTTCTGCAGCGAGGTGACATCCGATCGCTGCCCGAGCGTGAGCCTGGCGGGATCAGCGGGCAGCACGTTGAAAAGCACAAAAACCAATACCACCACTCCGAAAATGACCAATAACCCATAACTCAACCGGCGAAGCAGGTAGCGTATCAAAATTTAAGGTTTATATCTTCATGGTTGGGAGAAGGGATGGCGCCCTGCGGCATGTCATGGTAGTGCCATTTCGCCTTGATGGTGCCTTTCTTTAGCAGGATCAGACAGGGGTTGCTCCGGGCCGCCGTCTTAATGACAGTGGCGTCCATCTGCAAAAAAGGAAAGGTTAATCCGTAAGCCTTTTTAAACTGCGCCGTACCCTGGGCGTCAGAAGCGGTAATGCCATAAATCTTCACACCATATCGTTTACAGTCGGCCTCCAGGTGCGCCATTTTCTGCTTCCATCCCCTGCCCGCTTTGCTTACATCTTTCACCATAAATAAAAATGTATAGCCGTTATCGGAAAGAATGGTGCCGGTAGAATCACTTCCGCTGAATCCCGTAATCACAAAATCTTTGATGAGGGGTTCGGCATCCCCCTTTTGCACCAGCTTGTCTTCCCGGCTTACAAAATGCCAGGTAGTGTCCTGCCAGGGGATATCATCGGCGGGGAACTCTTTTTTGGTCCCGTCCTTTTCGTAAACAAACACGGTCGCGTATTTGTCTGGGGTGGCCCCGGGGGGGATTTGCATCAGCGCGGGAATATTGTTGCCTATCTTATAGGCCAGGCAATCCACAACGGGCAGGTGATTCAGTGTAAACCACTGAAAGCCGAAAGCCGCCACGATCCCGATGACCATCAAAAGGCCTGTAAAGAACCTTCCGAAAACGGGCCTGATCCGCCTACGGTTGGCAAAAAGGATCAGCACCAGCACAAAGAGCACGACATCCTTCCAGAAAGAGGTTTCCGCGGTCAGGGGTATGCAATCCCCGAAACAACCGCACTCCTTGATCTTACCGCTGAGAAACGCATAGGCCGTCAGAAAAAGAAAGAGGATCATCAGTAGCAACAACAGGGTCCCGAAAATCCTCATTTTGAACCCGAGCAGCAAAGCCACGCCGGCGATGATCTCAAAACCAATCATGATAATGGCCAGTGTGAGGGCGGCCGGTGCCAGAAAATTAAGGTGCAGTACAGAGAAGAATTCCTGCATTTTATAACACAATCCCAGCGGATCATTGGCTTTAACAAGGCCCGAAAAGATAAATAAAACGCCCACCACCACCCGGATGATGCCCACAACGATTTTCATGATGTCATTACTGATGCTATTGCCTCTCATACATTAAATATTTCTGAAGTGCCGCCTGGCCATTGCCCCGGTTCAGTCCCCATCCGGTTTCTGCCGGATCAGGGCGAAGACGGCGTAATTGATGATGTCCATAAAATTTGAGGTCGCGCCTTCTGAGACCAGCGTTTTGCCATCATGACGCAGGATCTGGCGTATACGCTGCAATTTGGATAAGATGAGGTCTACGAAGGACTCCTGGCTCATTTGCCGCCAGGCTTCTCCATAATCATGGTTTTTATCCTCCATCAGATCGCGCACGACCCTCGCTTCGGCGTCATAGCACCGCTCCGCTTCCTCGACGGGCAATTCCCAGTTGTCCTCACGTGGTAATTTTTCCTGTATCAGGGCGATAAGACCATAATTGACAATACCCTGGAACTCCTCTCCCGGCTTGTCTCCCACTTTCTGAACGCCCGTTTCCTGGATGTGACGGATGCGCAGCGCCTTGATCATGATCTGGTCGGTGATTGAAACAGGACGCAGCACACGCCAGGATGTGCCGTAATCCCGGGATTTCTTTAAAAAGATATCTTTACATCCGGCGATGACCCGGTCATATTGCGTAATGGTTCGTTGTGCCATGTTATTTGGGAAATGCTGCTATTACCTTTACTTTTGATGCATCTAAAAAATGAAGACCAAAAGTACAGTTTTGTCGCAAACTTTCTCCATCAATACGGGTGGAAAATTGTTAACGTTCAGCCAACCGCTGGTCATGGGCATCCTCAACCTTACCCATGATTCCTTTTACGCCGCCAGCCGCGTACCGGATGAAAGATCCTATTTATCGCGCGCCGGACAAATGCTCTCAGAGGGAGCTGCCATCCTGGACATCGGCGGACAAAGCACCCGCCCCCGAGCCACTGTACTGTCAGCCGCCGAAGAGCGAAAAAACGTGGTGCCCGCGCTCAGGGGTATCCTCAAAAGATTTCCCGGGACCGTCATTTCCATTGATACCTATCACAGTGAGGTAGCCAGGGCCGCTGTAGAAAACGGCGCTGTGATCGTCAACGACGTCAGCGCCGGCAACCTGGACCCGGAAATGATCACAACCGTGGCCGGTCTGGGAGTGCCTTATGTCGCCATGCACATGCAGGGCACTCCTGCCACTATGCAACGGCAACCACTATACGAAGATGTGGTGCAGGAAATTCTTGATTTTTTCATCGCTAAAATATACCAATGCAGAGCAGCCGGCATCCGGGATATCATCGCAGACCCCGGTTTTGGATTTGGTAAGACGTCGGCCCACAATTATACGCTGCTAAAGCATCTTTCGGTTTTTCATCTGCTGGAAGTACCCCTGCTGGTGGGCCTTTCGCGTAAATCCATGATCTGGCGCCTGCTGGAGGTACCACCGGAAGATGCACTGAACGGCACCACGGCGCTGCACATGCTCGCGCTGCAGCAGGGAACGCAGCTCCTCAGGGTCCATGATGTCAAAGCTGCCCGGCAAGCCATCCGTTTATGGGAATATTATCGGCAACAACGATGAATTTGATTATTTTCGCACTTAAATTTCAAAAAAACAGACGTGTTCAATCTTTGGGGTTACCAGTTTCGCTGGCTTAATATACTCGATGTACTTATTGTCATTTTCCTCATTTATCAGCTTTACCGCCTGCTGAAAGGGAGCATCGCCTTCAAGATCTTTTGGGGGCTGGTGGTGGTTTATTTTGTATATTTCATCGTACGGACACTCCGGATGCCCCTTTTGACCAGCATTCTCCAAAACTTTATCAATGTCGGCATCATCGCAATCATCATTATTTTCCAGCCTGAGAT
>DASULB010000456.1:0-3288 GCA_036278455.1 Chitinophagaceae bacterium
ATTCAAAACCGGCTGTCCCCGGCAGGAAGGCCCTTTCGGGGTATAGCGGCGGGCCCCGCTTACCGGTCGCCCGCGCCTGTCAGCTGCCTGATGAGTGCCACCTCTTTTGGATCGTAGGGCTTGCCGTCATGATGAAAGATATCATGAAACCATACTTTGGGCGGCGCAGTATATTTCTTGTGCCAGGAATCCCAGGGATAGATCGTCTGCGTTTTCCCACTCACAAAGCCCCAGTTGATGGCGCCCACATGCTCTTTTTTAAAGTACGGTAAGATCGCCTCAAAGGTACTACCTGTAGGCCGCGCCATGTATTCGGAACAAACAAGGGGCCTTCCGTAGCGTTGCAACAACTGTGTTTTCTCCCGGGTAACCGAAAGGGAATCATAGCAGTGGAAAGAGATCACATCGGAATGGTCAAACATGAAGCGGTCCATGGGATCCATCTTCGCCGTATCGGACCAGTCGCGGTGCCAGGGCGCCACCGTCAACGGCTGGGAAGGGTTCACTTCCCGGGCCCACCTGAAGGCGTCCTTTAACAGGATAAAGGAATACTTGTATTTATCCTTTGTACTGAGATCATCGGGGAAACGGTGGCCGTTGTCATTATCGGGTTCATTGAAAAGATCCCATAACGCGACGCGCGGATCATCTTCAAAATGCCGCATCACCCCCTGGAGATAATCTTTTAAAGCGCCGTATTGCGCCGTGTCGGAAAGTATTTTTGCGCCGGGACTTTGTACCCATCCTGAATTATGCACGTGTGGACGGGGTGCCGGTTGCTTGCCTGAATGCGGATCAGGATTCCAGCAACCGTCAAAAAGCACAAACATTGCGCGGATACCATGGCGGTGCGCGATCCCCAGAAAGGTGTCCATCCTGTTCAAAAAGCCGGTGGAATCCTGTTTCCATAAAAGATTATGCAGGAACACTCTTACCACATTAAAACCCAGGGACTGGGCCCAACCGAGTTCGAGGTCTATTCTCGCCGTATCAAAAGTCTTGGGTTGCCACATTTCCAGTTCGTTGATGGCATAGGCCGGAGTATAGTTGCATCCTGCCAGCCAGCCGCCCTGGGATTGGTACCATTGATCAGCCTTTTGCACTGACCACCTGGACGCTGTCGTTGCAGCCGAAGAATCTGCCCCGGTTCCCGATGAAGCGGGACCCTGATGACAGGAGTACATAAAGATGAAGGAGGATACGGCCAGTAAGAGGAACAGTTGTTTCATTTTCATAGCTGTTTCGTGATTATTCTATCAAAAAATATTGCTGTTGTTGCCATGCAGCACAAAACTGTAAATATACATTTCCTTTTCCGGTTATGGGTAGTCCACCCGGCGCCATCATAAACCGCGTCCCGGTATAAAGGAGCGGGCGCTTCATGGATGCCACTCGTCTGTTGCGCAGCCGCGGCCCGGACGGGCACAAAAAGAGTCCACCACAACCGTAAATGAATACCCTTCTTCATCAGGTGCTTCGTGTTTTTACGGAATGGACTGATGATCCGTATCCGGGATGTAATACCAGTCCACTAATTTATCCCTCGCTGGTAGCTTAAACTCTAACTTTGCCGCCCGGTCCTGATACCAGTAGGCCGTGGAGGAAAATTTAAAGGGCCTTAGCTGTGCGGCGGGCCGGGGATTGATAAAAGTCATTTCGATGTTCCTGTCAAAACAGACGGCGTCCGCATCATGGAAACGGTACATGCTGATGGTGGAACGTAAAGCATCCTTGACGGGCACCCCATGATAAGGACCTGCAAATTCGCCTTCCCTGAAATACCAGCCTCCGTTAAAATAATCTTCCATTCCTGTGCCGACCAGCGTAGGGGTTGAGCGCTCCGCCGTATCGATGTAAAAGTATTCGGGGGCTTCCAGATAGGACAAATAATCTTTATCCTTCCCCTGGATGGAGATACAGCAGCCCACATAGTGTCCCCTCCCGGTTGCCTTTAAAACTGTGATGTTTTCCGATCCCGGGTTCGTCCCTGCATTGTACAGGCAATGAAAACGCCCTGCATCAGCCGGCAGCTTGTCCAGCGCCTGATAATTGGCGTTTAAAAAAACATAAGGAACCACCTTGTCATGAGTGTTTTCCACCTCAATCCGCACGCCCTTTGAGAAGGGCATGGGAAAATAATTATAAAACCCACCGCTGGACATGCCGATATACTTTGACAGGTATTGTTTATACATGCACTGGCCAATGCCGAAAAAATCACCAATCGGCGCTTCCACCGACGGATCGTCCCTTTCGTCCCAGTAAATACGCAGGATCAGGTTTTTTAAGATCGCCGGGTCGGTAAAAGTCTCCGGCTCCCAATGCATCCAGAACCAACCGGAAAAGGTCATCCACAACCTGGTGATGATGCCAGCCTGATGGTAATGGACCAGTGTCTTTTTTTCACCCGGCTGAATGGGATAAGCCTTGTTTTTTGTCACCGGATCAAAGGTGGTGAACTGCCTGGAACGCCCTGTGCGCCCCAGGGCGTATACAGGGCCGGAGGAGTCGGAAGCCCCGCCGCTTTCTTCATGGCCACCTGTGGCGCCCTGTGCGAAAGCCGGCAAAGCGGACGCAGCTGATAAAGCAGCGATGGCCGCAAGGGCCTTGCGCCTTGATACTGGCGATCTATGATGATCTTCTTGCATATTCTTTTTTTAGTCCGGTCTCCCCGCCGTTAATGACTGAATCGCAACAGTGCCGCACTGCAGTGCGGTATCACCAGGCTGGCCGGGTGACCCTTTACAGTCAGGTGCTGAGGCTTTCGCGGCGACCAGCTGCCATCTGCGGCCACTTCCGACCCTGCCAGTGTCACCTGACCCCGGCTTTGCACCGAAGGTGCCTTCAACCAAAAAACGGTCACCTCCCCGTAATTTTCCGGCAAGTTAATATTTACTTTAGCGTCCCGGGAAAGATCTTTGTTGATGATGGTCACCCAGACGAAATCACCGCCGCCCTTCGTCCTGGTGGCATAGGCGGTAAGGTTAATGTCCTCCTTCGTCAGGGTGATTTTCAGCAGATCCCCTTTCCCGGCCAGCGAGAAAGCCAGCATCCCGTAATATTCGGGGCGTACGCTGATGTTTCCCTGCCCGTCATGGACAATGGGGGAATAATGGCTGATCCAGCCGAGTTGGTTAACGTCGGTTTCCATGTTCACCCCGTTGCAACCGTAGGTTGCCAGCTCAAACATGTAGTCAAGGCACCAGAGCGCTGCACCAAAGGTGTCGCTTACGCCCTCCTTACCCCCGCCGTAAAAAGAATTGACCTCGTTGATCCGAAAGGGCACGC
>DASULB010000457.1:0-6514 GCA_036278455.1 Chitinophagaceae bacterium
CTGGAATGAGCATATAGATGAATGGTTATATGTAGCCGGTACATCGTTGGCAAAAAAAACAGGGGTAGAAGGCTATTATATCCGGATTAATCACAATGGTATACCGGGTAAAGAATTGCAGGACCTTTACATCCGGGTTAAAAACCGTCCGGAGGGAAAATGTCATATTCTCGCCAACGAAATGATCAGCCCCGATGCGCTGGCTTTGGTACGTTTCGGATTGCGGGCGCCGGATGATCCAAGAATACGCGATACCATCAAAGTAATAGACCAACAATTAAAAGTAGAAACGCCAAACGGTCCGTGTTGGCACCGTTATACCAACGATGGATATGGAGAACATGAAGATGGCAGCCCCTATGACGGAACAGGTATAGGGCGGGCATGGCCATTGTTGACCGGCGAAAGAGCCCATTATGAAATTGCGGCAGGAAACATGGAACAAGCTGCTGAACTCACAAAGAGTATGGAAGCTTTTGCAAATAACGGATTGTTCCCTGAACAGATATGGGATACGGTGGATATACCCGAAAAGGAATTGTATTTCGGCAAGCATTCAGGATCGGCCATGCCGCTCGTCTGGGCGCATGCTGAATACATAAAGCTGTGCAGTTCCCTGAAGCGGGGCAAGGTTTTCGATATGCCTGAACAAACACAGCAACGGTATATCCGGCAAAAAAAAAGGTCCTTCCTTGAAATATGGCGTCAGGATCACCCACTGGACGCCATTAACAAACATCGGATACTACGCATTGAAACCAGAAAGGAAGCTTTGATACACTGGTCGAGTGATGACTGGGAAACCATCCGGGACACGCCTACACGGGATTCCGGATTGGGGGTCTATTTCGTGGACTTCACTGAAAAAGAAATCACGGGTAACGCGATATTATTTACATTCTATTGGAAGAACACAGCAAAGTGGGAAAATAAGGATTACCAAGTTAGGTTCATTTAAAACTGACAAAAGGATAAGGTCAGTCAGCTAATGCTTAATTGAAACAATGAGTTCAGTTCGGTCGGATACCAGCAAGCGCTTTATTAGCTTGTGACATATGAAAAGCATACACCTTTTACTTATAAGTACTACGAAAATAACCTATCTTATACCAATGAAGGCCATTGAATAATACATAAAACCAGCGGTAAATCGTACTTTTGAGTAACCAGCCCGGATTTCATTGACCTTTGTTTTGGCATAATTTTTTATTTATAATTTTTAAACTAAGCTATCCAGAAATTTGAATCATCCCACTATAAAAATTGCAGTTATGAATAATTTAACAGGGAAAAAAGTAGCCATACTTACCGAAAACGGATTTGAGGAGCTCGAGTTAACGAGCCCCAAAAAAGCACTGGAAGATGCAGGCGCCACCGTACAAATTGTTTCTTCACAGCCTGATCTGGTCAAAGGATGGAGAGACGGTAACTGGAGCATTGAATTACCCGTAGATCAGAATATTGACCATGCAAATCCAGACGATTACGACGCATTGATGATACCTGGTGGGGTAATCAATCCCGATAAAATGCGCAGAAGTCAGGCATATATTGGGTTTGCAAAATCATTTATGGAGTCAGGGAAGCCGGTGGCAGCCATTTGCCATGGTCCCCAGTTACTGATCGAAACCGGCCTGCTGAACGGCCGCACCATGACCTCATTTAATTCCATCAGAACCGATTTGATCAACGCGGGCGTTACCTGGGAAGACAAGGAAGTGGTCACCGACAATGGACTGGTGACGAGCCGTTCTCCAAAAGATCTGGAAGCTTTCAACAAAAAAATGATCGAAGAAATAAATGAGGGGGTGCATGAAGTGGAGCAAAATAGAAGTTAAAAACATAAAAAGAAATTGAATGTTGTAACAGACACTAACACAACCGCAATATAGGTTTGCAAGACAATGGCAATTAAAAGCAAAACCGGTCCTTCATAAGCCCTTATTAAACGATCATTAAACCAACATCAAATGGCAAAAGATTCCGCCAATACCGCTATGGTCACGAGCCGTGGATCAACGGTAAAAGCGCTCATTGATTTATTAAACGGTGGCTACGCACATGCCTCTTTTGAAAACGCGGTGAGTGATATACCAGCCAAAATGCGGGGAATAACACCTGAAGGGTTACCCTACAGCCTATGGCAACTGGTAGAACACATACGCATTGCTCAATGGGACATTCTGGAATTTTCAAGAAACGAAAAATATGAATCGCCTGTCTGGCCTGATGAATACTGGCCGGAAGCAATCAGTCCAAGTGAAGCCGTTTGGAAAGACAGCCTGAGCAGGATTAAAAAAGATAAGAAGGAATTCATCGCGTTGCTCCAGGATCCGGCAAGAGATCTTTATGCCCCATTTCCTTATGGCGATGGCCAAAATCTGATCCGGGAGGCAATGCTTATAGCCGATCACACCAGCTACCATACCGGGGAAATTATTGTACTCCGGAGAATGCTTGGGATCTGGTAACCACAATAAAACCGAGTTATTACGGCCCGCCAAGTTATTGTATCACATTATGCCGATTACCGAATTTCTATTACAAGAATCAAATGACGACGATAGGAAAGAAATTCATGATTTAATCTTACTGCAAAAACTATCAAATGCATTCAAAAAAGCATTATCCCACCTGGGCGATTTACTCTCTGTTATAAACCGATTCCCGTCAATGAAGATATCAAGATTTGCGATCTTTTCCTTACCACATGGTGGAACGGCACGCAGATTTAATTCACATGATTCAATAATTTTATCCTGTTTTAAACCAGATAACTTACTTACTACCATTTCCATGATAGAACAAAATTCCTCCATATTATCAAGTTGCAGATCGAATTTAAGACGAACCCTTTTGTTTGAAACAGAGGCATGATCATAGGATATCTCCGCGTTACCCGGATATAATGGATCGGAGCATTCTGCGAGATCCTTTCCATGATGCTTCGGGGTCAGTGTCAATGGCACTAATTTTTCATTTTGGTTTCTCATCTTATATTTCTTTTATGCTTATTTAATCCCTTTCCTTATAAATAATTCAAAGTTCGTTCCACATTTTACCCCTCATATACAGCAATACATTAATTAAATTATAATATTGAAGAAATAATTAGTATGGAATTGTTTTTGTTCAGATGAATCATCCATTAAAGCCTATAAAACCTGTCGGAAAGAACATGACACCACTATTAAAAACGCTTATCTATAAGCACAAAGGAGAAAATGATACGCAGGAATTTATGATCAAGGAAAAAGATTATGGGGAACTGGTACTGTACGATATCTTTTTTAAAGAGACCTTTTTGTTTACTATTTCTCAAAATGGGGAAGTGCTCCTGTCGAATTGGGAATGTGCGAAATGCGAACCGGTCAATCTCAATGAAAATACGTTGAAACAGATAAACACCTTTATTGTAAGTCAGAGGTCCCATTGACCATATCGAAGCATCTGACAGTATCTTCTTTGTAAATGTATGTCCGTTAATGATGGATAACGGGATCTTTCATATTTGGGAATGGCGATCAAAAGAGTGGAAATATTTCTACAAAATATGGCGATTATTCTTCACACATCAAGCACCTGCACCCGCCTGGGGCAACAGATGTGGCGTTCCTTCATTTGGTTTGATAATTGACATATATATTTTCCACCCGTAAGGGGTCTCATTTATATCACCAATTTACAAAAAAGCGGAAAATGGAAAATTTTCATTGGAAGGAATACTGGAGTTTGCTTCAGGAAAGCCTCCAAAAAACTTATAGAAACCTCACTACAGATGATTTACAATATACCGAAGGAGAAGAAGATGAGTTGATGAACCGATTACAGCAGAAACTAAGAAAATCAAGGGGAGAGGTAAATGAAATCCTCTTTATCCATCTGATCGGTGTAGATGATGATCTGGTCGGTGTAGACGATGCGGACGAAGAAGCTGAAGAAATCCGGGACATTATTGACCAGATTGAAAAAGATTTGGCAAACAAGCGCTATTACCCCGATTGGAATAATGCCTGGAGTTGGTCATAAGGCTAAGCAGCTTCCGGCCGACCTATCCCCCCATCTCTTAAATGGTAGCTAATGTATAAAAAAAGGAGGCCTATAATGTTTGAAAGAACCGTAACGGAAAGCGACCAGGCAGTAGTAACAGATGACAGAACTACTGCTACCGCAACAGTAGGTTATGTATGCATCGCTATTACTTTTTGGATGCTCGGCATAGTGATGACCGGATGGTTTCCTGTGGGCAACATGGGATTTGAAATGGGGCTGATGTACGGATTGGGTGGGACCATGTTGGTGATTATCGGCGTATTGGCAATGGTCTATGGACGGGGCATTGATACAATCATCTTCCTGGGTTTAGCCGGTTTATTCTTTTGTCTTAGTATGGCCTTACTATTCTTTAGCTTTCGCACGGGACAGCTTTCTGCCCTTCCGGGAGCGGCTCAAGGTGGTTTGACGATTAATCCCGGGATGAATACGGATGCAGGAAATGGAACTATATCGGGATATTACGGATGGTTCGCCCTATGTTGGGCCGTATTTTTTTTCTACTTGTGGATCGCCTCCTTTAAGGCTGGAATAATCAGGATGCTGTTTTTACTTCTTTTCTGGCTGGGTGCATTGGCGGAAACCCTCGCTGGTTGGACAGGGCTTCATAGCCTTGGAACATTAAGCGGGTATCTCATACTGATCGCCGCCATACTTGCTTTCATCGTATCCGCATCAGCCGTCATTTCCTTCGGCCCCGGGAAATTATTGCGTAAAAAAGTAGTTACTCAAAATAAAGTAACCATTGAAGACCGGCCATCTCCCGAGATTTGAATATTTTGAGTCCGGTAAATACTGCATGTTATATGAAATACTGAATTCCGATATCTGAGCGTGCTCAACTTAACTAGCGGCTTCATTTTAGATTCATTTGATTAGGATACTGTCTTTCGTAGCAATTTTTTAATCATATTCCTTAAAATCAAATATAAAATGGAAAATAAACTTATATTGAATCTCCGACTTGAAGTTGAGGATCAAAAAAAAATACTTTCTTTAATGGGCCTTGTATTAAGGAAGTTGAAACAATTGGAATTCTCCGATATTAAAGTGGAATATTTTGAATTACGCCTGCACAGGTTAAGCCAATTATCCCGCAATAAGGAAGCTTATATGAAAATAGATGCCAATAACAGAACGTTCACCGATTCTGAAATATCCTCTAAATGGGATGAAGCCATCATGAATCCCTGCGAGAGGCTCCGCCAGCGTTTTCTTGGTTGTGAAAAGGAAGTGCTGGTCCGTGTCTGACCAACAAACCAATCTCTTGTTTTATTCGTAGGAAGGGTAGACAATATTGGCCTGGGACCTGATTTCATCTAACAATCCTATCAATCTAAAACTTTCCATGTGATTATGGAGATCGCTTTCAATCCTGTGAGAGGAGAGACAGTGAATAACCTCCGCAATCTCGAACTGGAAACCACGCCCTTCCCATTCACAGGGATATTTAGCGGATGTTCCATCATAAAAGGATACTAATATACCTGCGGGCTTCTCGTTCCAGGGTTCCAGGATGGTAATGCATCCTTTGTCGCCGTAAATATGGGCTTTTTTCCCAGTCTTCTTTATAATGGAGGATTCTAAGATAGCGTAAGCACTGTCCGCATACTCGGCAATGATGGCACAACTTTTATCAATTCCGTCAGAACTCAGAAGGGATGTTGTTTTAATCAGCCTGGGAAGGCCAAGAATTAAAAGGGCTAGATAGACAGGATAAATACCCAGGTCAAGCAAAGAACCGCCACCCAATTCGGGGTTATAGAATCGGTTCTCTGCATCTTCAGGGGCAAGATAACTCATATCCGCTACAATGGAATTTATCTCTCCGATCATGTTATGCCGGAGCAATTCCAACACCTGCCCTATGGATGGCAAAAACCTGATCCACATCCCCTCCATGAGGAAAGTTCTGTTTGCTTTTGAGGTTTCTATCAGCGCTGTTACCTGCTCCAAATTTAGCGTCATTGGCTTTTCACACAATACAGCGATGTGACGTTGCAGGCATTCCAATGCCTGGCTAAAATGCGCGGCGTGAGGAGTGGAAATATAAACAATATCGGGGGATGCGAGGTCCAGCATTTTTTGGATGCTGTTAAAAAAATAGGGAATATGATAGGCCGTTGCAAACGCCTCCGCCTCTCCCAGATCATTTGACATAACGGCCACAACATTGTTCTTGCACTCTGTGACCAGTGTCATATCATGGATAAAGTCCCGGGCAATATTTCCCGGACCTATAATGGCCCATGTTAGTTTTGCATCCTGTGTCAGGTCCATGAACTCGTGTCCTTTAGATTAGAAAACATTTCAAAAGGAAGACTAAATTAAACCCGGTAGGGAAAAACAGCATATTTCAAATCCTGCACCCAGATCACCGCTGGATTAGAGGTAAAATACCGGGAGATGTGGGAAGATATGTTTAAAATGATTGAGGTAAGCCTTTCCTTAACAAAAGACC
>DASULB010000458.1:0-17999 GCA_036278455.1 Chitinophagaceae bacterium
CCACCAATCCCACAGTCTCCCCTCTGCCAATATGAAAGGAGATGTCATCCACCACCCTGACCCTTCCCGCGTCATGCGGGAAACTGATGGAGAGGTTCTTTATTTCAATCAGTTTTTCTTCACTCAGTTGTTCTTCGCTCATAAGGGACGTCCTGGAATGATTTATTGCAGCCGTAAAGCAAGTTCCGGCCTTTAAAAACAAGCCTGTAAAGTAATCAATCCGGCCGACAATGGGATAAAGCTCAGCATAAAGGCCAATAAGTGTGAGGCTTCGCACTTATTGGAAGGGCGATCCTGATCGGCTTCAGGAGGAGAAAGATAATCGTGTTCACTCCATGGTGCTGCTGCAAACTAAACGGGTGTTCCGGGCAGCGGGAACTGGCAGCCGGGCTGTTCGCGTTTATTCCGCTAAATTTGTGCATACAAACGAAGTTTATGCTCCGGTTACCGGTTTATATGGATTATAGTGCCACGACTCCTTGCGATCCGAGGGTTGTGGAAGCCATGCTGCCCTACTTTTATGAACAGTTCGGCAACGCTGCCAGCCATTCTCATCGTTACGGGTGGGCCGCCAAAGAAGCGGTGACCCAGGCGCGCGAGCAAACAGCCGGGATCATCGGCGCTGAACCCGGTGAGATCGTCTTTACCTCCGGCGCCACGGAGGCCATTAACCTGGCCCTTAAAGGGGTATTTGAGCTATACCGGAAAAAAGGCGATCACATCATCACCTGTATGACGGAGCACAAAGCCGTACTTGATACCTGCAAAACCATAGAAAGAAAGGGTGGCCGGGTCACTTATCTGCCGGTAGGGAAACAGGGAAGCATCGACCTGCAACAATTGGCGGAAGCCATTACCCCGCAAACCATTTTGGTGGCGCTCATGGTCGCCAATAATGAAACAGGCCTTATTCATCCCATGGCCGAGATCAGCAGGATCGTTCATGACCGGGGAAGCATGTTGTTCAGCGATGCGACACAGGCCGTAGGGAAAATTCCGGTAGACGTCCATACCGACGGCATAGACCTGATGTCCTTTTCAGGACATAAGATCTATGGCCCAAAGGGTGTAGGGGCTTTATTCCTGCGCCGGAAAAATCCCAGGGTACGTGTACAGGCGCAAATGGACGGCGGCGGTCATGAAAACGGTTTTCGATCCGGCACGCTGAACGTGCCGGCCATCGTCGGGATGGGACACGCCTGCCTGCTATGCAAGCAGGAATACGTCCAGGATGCATCCCGGTTGCTTTCGTACCGGGATCAATTAGAGCAGGCACTACTGAAGCTGGGGGATGTTTCCGTCAACGGTGATCCGGCCCACCGGCTGCCCCAGGTGACCAACCTGGCATTTGGCAGCGTAGCCGGACAGGAACTTCTCACGGAGGTCACCAAAAAAGTAGCCGTATCATCAGGATCCGCCTGTACATCCGCCCTGCCTGAGCCATCCCATGTTTTGCGCGCCATGGGACTTTCCGATGGGTTGGCGAAGGCTTCCCTGCGTTTTAGCATGGGACGGTTCACCACGCCGCAGGAGGTAGACTTCGCCATCCAGGCAATCTGGGATGTCATCAATAACTTACGGGAAGCCAACACGTTACCATGATTACGATGGCTTTGGATATTGTTGTATCTTTGCAGATGGAAAAATGGACGGGTGAACCGTAATGCTTCACAATTGTTATATCCGGATAGTAATTGGATAAAAGAAATAACATCAGTGTCCCGGCATCCGTACGACACGCACCGCGAATAATCCTAACATAAAAGGAATTTACCATGATACACATCAGTGAAAAAGCAAAAGAAAGAGCCCTGCAGTTACGCAAGGAGGAAAACATGCCGGAAGATTTTTTCCTGCGTGTTTCCGTGGTGGGCGGCGGATGCTCCGGGCTTAGTTATAAAATGAAGTTTGACAACGAAAGTACGCCCGAAGACCAGGTCTTCGAGGAAAAGGGAATGAAGCTGGTGACGGACTTAAAAAGCCTGTTGTATCTTTATGATACCACCCTTGAATTTTCCGACGGGCTGAACGGCAAAGGGTTTTATTTCCAGAACCCGAATGCGACACGCACCTGCAGTTGCGGGGAAAGTTTTGCCGTATAAAACTGACCGATTCAAAAATGTATGATCCCGGTGGTTTCACCGGGATTTTTTAATCCCGGCCGGGGCTCACCGCCCGGCAGCGATCCACTCACCGGAACCTTAATTTTGTATGCCATGTCTTTTAAAATCGATGCCCCTTATTCCCCCGCCGGCGACCAGCCGGAAGCCATTCGACAACTGACCGAAGGGCTTAGCAGCGGTGAAAGATACCAGACGTTGCTCGGCGTAACCGGCTCCGGCAAAACCTTTACCGTGGCGAACGCGATACAGAACGTGCAGCGGCCCACCCTAGTCATTACCCACAATAAAACGCTGGTCGCCCAGCTATACGGCGAGTTCCGGCAGTTTTTCCCCGAAAACGCGGTGGAATATTTTGTATCTTATTATGATTATTATCAGCCGGAGGCCTATCTGCCCGTCTCGGGAGTGTACATTGAAAAAGACCTGTCCATCAACGATGAGCTGGACAAACTGCGTTTGCGCGCCACCTCCAGCCTCCTTTCCGGGCGACGCGATATCATTGTGGTGGCCAGTGTCAGTTGCATCTACGGCCTGGGAAACCCGAAAGAATTTGAAAAAGGCATCATTCGCATCACCAAAGGACAGATGATCGGCAGAAACACGTTCCTCCATTCCCTGGTCAATTCCTTATACAGCCGCTCCACCGTCGATCTCGGGCGCGGCAATTTCAGGGTGAAAGGCGATACGGTCGATATCAATCTCCCCTACCTGGATTACGGATACCGCATTTCATTTTTTGGCGACGAGATCGAAGAGATAGAAAGCTTTGATACGGAAACCGGCCGAAGGATCTCCAGCCTGGAAAACGCCGCTATTTTCCCCGCCAACCTCTACCTGGCGCCCCGCGATATGCTGCAGCAGATCATCTATGAGATACAGGATGAACTGGCGGCCCAGATGGAATACTTTACGTCCATCGGCAAGGTCTCCGAAGCTAAAAGACTGGGGGAAAAGGTGAACTATGACCTGGAAATGATCCGTGAGCTCGGCTATTGCAGCGGTATCGAGAATTATTCCCGCTTTTTCGACCGGCGTGATCCGGGGGACCGCCCTTTCTGCCTGTTGGATTATTTTCCTGACGATTTCCTGACCGTCATTGATGAAAGTCATGTGACTATCCCGCAGGTAAGCGGCATGTACGGCGGTGACCGTTCACGCAAACTGAACCTGGTGGAATACGGTTTTCGCCTGCCTTCTGCGATGGATAACCGCCCGTTGAATTTCCGTGAATTCGAAGGTTTGCTGAACCAGGTGGTATTCGTCAGCGCCACACCGGGAAAATATGAACTCGGAAAAACCGAGGGGGTGGTGATTGAGCAGGTAGTGCGCCCCACCGGGTTGCTTGACCCACCCATAGAAATACGTCCCAGCAAGAACCAGATAGACGACCTGCTCGATGAGATCGACAACCGGGTAAAAAAAGACGACCGGGTGCTGGTGACCACCCTTACCAAACGCATGGCCGAGGAACTGGACAAGTACCTGCACCGTATCAACATCAAATCCAGGTACATTCACAGCGAGGTGGACACCCTGGAAAGGGTGGAAATACTCCGTGACCTGCGACTGGGGAATATCGATGTGCTGGTGGGCGTAAATCTGTTGCGTGAAGGGCTGGACTTACCGGAAGTTTCCCTGGTCGCCATCCTGGATGCCGATAAAGAAGGTTTCCTGAGAAACGAGACTTCCCTGACCCAGACCGCGGGCCGCGCCGCCAGAAACGTGAACGGGCTGGTTATCTTTTACGCCGACAAGGTCACCGAAAGCATGCAGCGCACGATAGATGAGACCAACCGCCGGAGAGAAAAGCAATTGCAATACAACGCCAGCCATCATATCACCCCTGCCACCATTCAAAAATCAACAGCACAGATCTTCGGCCAGACCTCCGTACTCGATATCAGGAACTATGATCAGGGGGATTACGTCCCCCGGGATGGCAATTCGCTGCTTGACAGTGAGGAGGACATGGGCTATGAGACCATCCCGCAACTGGAGAAGGCCATCGCCCTTACGAAAAAACAAATGGGGAAAGCCGCCAAAGACCTGGATTTTATGGAAGCCGCCCGTCTGCGCGACAAAATGTTCACGCTCCAGCACCAACTGAAAGAATTCAAATCTCCATAAATATTATTAATAAAAATATATTTAATTAAGACGCCAATAGCCTTCATAATTTGCTCCCCACGGTCCGGAAAACAATAAATTGCAAACTGCCAAAATGAAAGGCATCCATATTTTATATTAACATATATTCGATTTAGGGCTCCATTTAACTTATATTATTGATACTGTTTCAATAATAATCTAATTTATTAGTCAAAATCTAATTTATTTTTATTTTATTAGATTTTAATCATCTTGTAATAATTTTGCTTGGAAGGTATTCATTCATAGTAAAATTATTATAATATGAAAAAAGAAACGGTACTGCGTTGGATCCCCCTCGTTTTACTCGGCCTGGTGGCAGCAGCGGGTCTTCTCGTTAGTCCTGAAAAACTTGTTTCCCGCCCCGGCATGGTGACGGGGGACATCGCATGGGTAATGGTTGCCAGCGCCCTGGTATTTCTGATGATACCGGGGCTTTCTTTTTTCTATGGCGGCATGGTGAGCCGTAAGAATATCATCTCCACGATGCTGCAGAGCTTCATCGCTACCGGGGTGATCAGCATTTTATGGGTAGTGGTCGGATTCAGTCTCGTATTCGGTCATTCTTATCATGGGATTATCGGCAACCCCCTCACTTACTTTTTCTTCCACCACGTGCTTGACGGCGCCCCCTGGAAACTGGCACCCACCATTCCACTCTTACTCTTCGCATTGTTTCAAATGAAATTTGCCATCATCACGCCGGCTCTGGTGGTGGGCGCCATCGCCGAACGCACCCAGTTCAAAGCCTACCTGCTTTTCATGGTGCTTTTCAGTCTTTTTATCTATGCCCCCATCGCGCACTGGACTTGGAATCCCGACGGCTTTTTGTTCAAGCTGGGCGTGCTGGACTTCGCCGGGGGGACGGTAGTCCATATTTCGGCCGGATGCGCCGCCCTCGCAGGAGCGCTGGCCCTCAAGCGCCGGAAATCCCATCTTGAAAAGCGGGAAACACAGCCGGCCAATATTCCATTTGTGCTGCTCGGCACCGGCCTGCTCTGGTTTGGCTGGTTCGGGTTCAATGCCGGGTCCGCCCTGGCCGCCAACGCACTGGCGGTGTCGGCCTTCGCCACCACCACCACGGCAACCGCAGCGGCCGGGTTAAGCTGGCTGTTCTTTGACAGTGTCCGTGGACGGAAACCATCGGCTCTTGGATTTTGCATCGGGGCGGTAGTCGGCATGGTGGCCATTACCCCCGCGGCTGGCTTCGTAGGTATTCCCCAAAGCATCTGCATCGGCTTTATCGCAGCCATCGTTTCCAACCTGGCGGTCCATTGGAAAAGCAAATCGGCCGTGGACGACACCCTGGACGTTTTCCCCTGTCACGGCATAGGAGGAATGACAGGAATGCTGCTGACGGGAGTGTTCGCCTCCGCGGCCATCAACGGCGCCGGAAGCAACGGCTGGTTATATGGCAACTTTACCTTGTTTCTCCACCAGGCGCTGGCCATGTTGCTGGTCACCACCTATAGTTTCTTCATGGGGTGGCTGATCTTTAAAGTGGTCAACCTTATTTGTCCCATCCGCGTGACAGAGCAGGAAGAGGAAATAGGTCTTGATCTCAGCCAGCACGATGAGCAGTATCACTCCGGTGAAGAACTTCATGTTCCACCACCGGTATTTGAATATGTATAGGGCTTCCCCTCATACATGACTGCTACGAATATAGCCAGTAGCCGAGACCACTTATTTTTCTTGTTAAACTTCCTTTGTGATGAAAAAAATCCTGGTGTTCATGGTATGCCTTTTCTCGATGACTGCGGGTTACGGGCAAGACAGTATGTCCAAAGCTGCCGCGCCTTTGATCTCCGGATACGCCGGTGTCTATTATAAATACAATTTCAATGAAAACGCCACGGACAACAAGACCAGCTTCACCCGTTCCCAGAATTCATTTGAACTGGGCATGTTGTCTGTGAAGATACAGCATGACTTCGGCAAAGTGAGCTTTACCGGCGACCTGGGCTTTGGCAAGCGGGCGGAGGAATTCTCCTACAATGACAAAGGGACCTCCGCTGCCATTAAACAGCTCTATATTGACTACACCCCTCTTCCCTGGCTGAAATTAACGGCGGGAAGTTTCGCTACTTATATCGGCTATGAATCCGTTGACGCCAACGTGAATAAAAATTACAGCATGTCCTACCTGTTTACCTACGGGCCCTTCTTTCATACGGGTCTTAAAGCGGAAGCCTCTGTAGGGGATCACACATTCATGTTGGGTGTTTTCAATGCTACGGACTATAAATACGCGCCGCCGGGGAGTAAAAAATACATCGGCGCGCAGTGGAAATTAGCGCGGGAGGAAAGTCCCTTTTCCCTCTTGCTGAATTATCTCGGCGGCACCGATACCGCCGGCGTGCGCAGCGACCAGGCGGACCTGGTCATCACCTACCGGTTGAATAAACATTTTAATATGGCTTATGACGGATCCTATTGCCGTTACGGAGGCAACGTCCCGGCAGCGGACTGGTGGGGATCCGATCTTTACCTGAACGCCGTTCTCAGTGAGACCTTTTCCCTGACGCTGCGCACGGAATATTTTAATGACGGGTACAACCTCAGGGTTTTTACCGATAAAGAACGGTTTGCCGGTGGTGGTAATATCTGGAGTTTCACCCTTTCGGGAAATTACAAACTGAAAGCGCTTATGCTGATACCCGAAATACGGCTGGACCGGGCTTCATCGCCCTTATTCACCCGGAAGGGCAAAAGCGTTTCTGCCAGTCCCAGCGCCCTCGTTGCCGCGGTGTATAGTTTTTGAATGGATGGTTCCCGTTCTGTCATAAAAATCCGCTGATCCGATACAGGTATCTCAACCCTTTCATCCAACACCCAGGTTGCTTTTGAAGATCCTGATGGCGATCGCCAACAGGATCACACCAAAAAATTTTCTGATGACCATCAGCCCCGCCTTGCCGATGATCCGTTCAATAAAATCCAAAGAGCGGATCACCACGAAGATACAGACCAGGTTGATCAGGATGCCGATCAGGATATTATAAAAGCCGAAATTGGCCTTCAGTGACATAATGGTGGTCAGGGTACCCGATCCCGCGATCAACGGAAAGGCAATGGGTACCACACTCCCGCTCTGCACGTCTTCTTTATCACTCTTGAATAGCTCTATTCCCAGGATCATCTCCAGCCCAATGACAAAAATAACGATGGAACCCGCTACCGCAAAGGAGTGAACGTCTACGCCCATCAATCCGAGAAAAGGTTCCCCCACCAGCAAAAACAGGATCATCAAAAACCCAGAGGCGATCGTCGCCTTGCTGGCGCGGATACCGCCTATCTTTGATTTAAGGGAGATCAATACCGGGATCGAGCCTAATATATCAATGACCGCGAACAAGGTAAAAGTGATGGTAATGATCTGTTTGAGCTTTAGCATGGAGTATCTTTTTACAAATATATAAATTAACCATATTGTAAAATCATATCATTTATCCAATAATTTGGTTCCTGCTGACCTACATTCTGTATATTTATCGCCCAAACCGTGGTTATCCCCTGCCATACCATTTCAAAAAGCCCCTGCTTAAAATTCAAATAATGGACCTTTCGTATATTTTAAACCATTTGGGAGAGAATCACCGTGATTACTTTAACGCGATCGCTCCTCCCATCATGCAGACGAGCAATTTCGCGTTTAAAGATGTCGACGGCCTGCGCAAGGCATTGGCCGATGAATATGGAAACACGCTTTATTCGCGCGGCAACAATCCCACGGTGGATATGCTCCGCAAAAAACTGGCGGCACTGGATGGCGCCGAAGATGCGCTGGTCATGGGGAGCGGGATGGCCGCGATCTCTACTGCTGTCATGGCGCATGTGATGCAGGGTGATCACATTGTAAGCATCACCAACCCCTACAACTGGACCTACAAACTCTTCGCGGAACTCCTGCCGTGTTTTGGCATCCGGACAACCTTTGTTGATGGCAAGGCACCGGACTGCGTGGAAAAAGCGATCCGACCTGATACGCGGCTCATCTACCTGGAATCGCCCAATACACTGACCTATGAATTGCAGGACCTGGAAGCCATTGCAGCGTTGGCCAGATCCAGGAACATCCTTACCCTCATCGACAACAGTTACTGCACGCCCCTGTACCAGCAGCCCATTAAATACGGCATAGACATGTGTGTGCAATCCGCCACTAAATACATCGGCGGGCATAGCGACGTGATCGCAGGTGTACTGACCGGAAGCCGTACCATGATCAAAAAAATATTCGAAGGTGAATTCCTGAATATCGGGACCAACATCTCACCCATGAACGCCTGGTTGTTGCTGCGTGGGCTGAGAACATTGCCAGTGCGCCTTCAAAGCATCTCAGAGACCACCATGCAGGTAGTCGGTTTCATGGCCGCGCATCCCAAGATCGAAAAAGTGTATTATCCTTTTCATCCCTCCTTCCCACAATATGAATTGGCCAAAAAGCAAATGCTTGGCTGTGGTGGATTATTCACCGTTACCATACGCACAACGGATGGTGAAGCGGTGGAACGCTTCTGCAACGCGTTAAAATATTTTTTCCTGGCCGTTTCCTGGGGTGGCCACGAATCACTGGTTTCGCCGTGGATCGCCGGTGTGGCTAAAAATGAGTTTGATCCCGCTAATGAAATGCACCGTCAGGTACGTTTCTATGTGGGACTGGAAGACGCGGCGTTTTTAATTGAGGATCTCAGGCAGGCGCTTGACCTCTTATAACAAGTAAGGCTTCATCCGGCACGGCAAAGCGACATGTCAGGGATGAACCCTCACTGATATTTCTCCCATTGACCTCTATCAACAGCGTCTCATTCCTCTGTAGCATTAAAGCATCAGATATTATAAGAAATACCGACAATTATATAACAGTTCCCTTCTTTTCGCAAGCTACATTTGTAACATTCATTAACACCTTTAAAAATGATCATGATGACAAAGTCATATCAAATAGCAGGAATGACTTGCAAAGCATGTGCACAAATAGTGCATGATTCCATTGCAACGGTCAAAGGGGTAACAAAAGTAAATGTCGATTTATCCAAAGCGCAGGCAAGCATTGAAATGGAACACCCTATCCCGCTAAAAACGTTACAGGTTGCCTTAGCGGATTCACTATATCAGATTTCTGAATTTGCCGCCACTTCCCCGGAGCAACAGACCTCCATGCCTCCCGATGATGTATCGGAAAGAAATATAGCGCTCATATCTTCTTATCTCATGGCTGTGGGCCGATTGGACTATGAGCTGCTTCGCCGGTGCCTGCGGGCTGATTTCAGATATCACGGGCCAGCCAGCTATCACTCCGCCAACGATTATATTGAAATGATAAAAGAACATGCCAATTCACCCGTTGCCGATGTGCTTGTTAAAAATGAAATAAAGGCGATCTTTGCGGATGGAAATGAGTGCTGCGCCATATACGATGTGGTGAGTCGCTTTCCCGGAAAAAAGGTTTCTTTCGCGGAGTGGATCAAAATAGAGGATGGTAAAATCGCATCTACCGATGTGAAATATAGCCGCCATCAAATGAAGCAGCTGATGCAGGAAATGGGCAATGCAAAGCGCCCGGAATAAATTTTAAACGGAAATCCGGGGAGATCATTGGCAATCATAACACCCGCCTCCGGTGCTGTATTGCCAAAAGCGGGACCGGACAGTTGTCCGCTTCGATGAGGGTTCCTTATGAATGTGCGCCTTCATCAAGCCGGGGAAATAACGACTGGTTCCCGGCAACAAAAAATTCACCATGGAAAACTCCTGCATACAAGATGAAAAATTTGAGAAGATCAACTTTACCGAAAAGCCATTGGCAGGAGTAGCCTACGAAAACTGCCTGTTTGCCCATTGTGACTTTTCCAACGTGGATTTATCCAAAATAAGCTTCTCGGGATGCGCCTTCTCCGGCTGTAACCTGAGCCTGGCGAAACTGACGGAAACCGCTTTCACGGACGCCCGGTTTAAAGACTGCAAATTACTCGGATTGCATTTTGATCATTGTAACAAATTTCTGCTTTCGGTCGACTTTGACCATTGTATCCTTCATCTCTCTTCCTTTTACAAGCGGAAACTTCGCAAGACAAAATTCAGGAACTCAAATCTCCGGGAAGTGGATTTCACGGAAACTGATCTGACAGAATCTCTTTTTGAAAATTGCGATTTGGCCAGAGCGACTTTTGCAAACACTATACTGGAGAAAACGGACTTTTGCACCGCGTACAATTATTCAATAGACCCTGATCTGAACCGCATTAAAAAAGCAAAGTTCTCCACAGCAGGCATTGCCGGCCTGCTGGACAAATACGACATCCTAATCGAATAGAACGACAAAGCTTTCAAAATAATGTGGGCCCCGCCATGGCTTAAGAACCTGGTCTCTAAACAGAACAGGTAGCAGAAAGCTGTACCGTTATAAGCGCACCCGATCCACCGGGCACCGTTCTTTTAAGCCGGGATGTCGTTTTGATCGTATGGGGGACAACCTCCTGCTTTTCCGGCCACCAGGGCGCCCATCGTGCCCGCGATTTTAAGCCCTGCGGACAACGGCTTTCCTGCAATATAACCGGAAATAAAACCCGCCAGAAATGCATCCCCGCTGCCAACCGTGTCCACCACCGTCGTCGGCTGCCCCGGTTCAAAACAAACCTCATTTTCCCTTATCAGAAAAGCGCCCTTCGCCCCGCAGGTGACGATGAGAATGTCCAGGTCAAAGAGTTCCCGCAGCCCTTTCATCCGCTGATGATCATCACCGGCATGGCCAAACCAACCGGCAATAAGGGATAATTCCTCCTCGTTCATCTTGACAATGTCGGCTTTGCCCATCAACCGCCCCAGGACATCCTTTGAATAATAAGGCGCACGTAAATTGACGTCCAGTATCTTTACAAGCGGTTGCTCCAGAAGTGCAAAAAGGGTCTTTTCAGATTCGTCGTTCCGGGTAATCAGGGAACCGTAAACCAGGTATCCCGCCTGGCCGATAAGATCCCTTACCTCCTGATCATAGACGATAAAATCCCAGGCGACGTCCCGGATGATATCATAGATAATGCCGCCGCCGGGTTGGATCATCACCTCCACACTTCCCGTTGGATAGAGAGGATCCGTTTGCAAAACGCTGTTGCCCAGACCGCTTTTTCCAACAAAATCACGAATCCCGGCGCCTGCCTCGTCGTTGCCTACCCGGCTGATGAGGGACACTTCCACGCCCAGTTTGTGCAGATGATAGGCCACATTCAGGGGCGCGCCGCCTATCTGCCTGCCTCCCGGCAGATTATCCCACAATACCTCTCCGAAACATATTACGGTCGCGTTATCAGGGGACGTGTTACCTGCGTGTTGTATCATGAGGGATCGTTTCAACGGTTTATTCAGGGCGGGTGCTCAAAGAACACCCAGTACTTTGGCATGTGCCTTCAGATACTCCGAAGGGGTCATGGCGGTAATTGTTTTAAACTGCCGGTTAAAATTGGAAAGGTTATTGAACCCACAGGTATAACAGATCTGGGAAATACTCATTCCGTCTTCTATCAGCAGCTTACAGGCATAGCCGATGCGCACTTCCAGCAGGAACTGCCAGTAGGTTTTCGTCGTCCTGGACTTGAAATACCGGCAAAAGGAATGCGGGCTTACATTGGCAATGGCCGCGATCTCCCCGATGGAGATCCGTTCCTGAAAATGGTCCAGTGTATAGTTGTAAATCGCGTTAATGTTATCGGTATGCACCGGGTCATAGGATTTTGTAAACCCGACCCCGGACAACAACTTGTACTCTTTGGAGGAAGAAAGGATGTTCAGCATATTAATCAACAGGGTAAGCCGCTCCACCCCCTCGGCCTTCAGGATGGATTCCATCATGGAGGCAACCTTTTGCCTGGTTCTTCCTGTGACCCCGATCCCTCTTCTGGACTTGGCCAATATCTCTTTGATGCCTTTTAGTTCCGGCAGGTTCAGGAAAGAGTCGCCCCAAAAATCCTCCATGAAATGGATGGCCACCGCTTCGATGTGGATATCTTCTGATCCCTGGAAGTAGACGGGATCGCTTTTCCAAAGATGGGGAAGGTTGGCCCCGAGGAGGATCAAATCACCGTCATCGAAAGGTTCCATATTATCCCCTACCAGCCGCATGCCACGTCCCCTTCGAATCAGTGTCAGCTCCGTCTCCGGATGGAAATGCCAATGGTTATACAAATATGGACTGACGTCCTCCCGAACGCTGAAAGAATAGTTGTACCCGGTATCGATTTTCCTGAGGATCGGTTTCATCAGTGTTTTATTGTGAGGATAAATATAGAAAAACGTACCATTGTAGCAAAATCAATTGTGTCAAGATAGTATCAGTATCGCTAAAATAAAGCAAGTCAGTCCGCTCCTTCTTCCCATTACTTTGCACTTCATACCGGACTAAAGATCCTTTCTTTAAGCTTTTGCGTCCCGTTGGCACCACAGGTGAACCTGCAGCATGACCCATCCGATGATCGGTCGAAGTACGCGAAAAAACATTCCCCGGAAAGGTAATACGGTCCTGAGGCGTGTATCTTCATGTTATTCATACCGTGGCGGCCCCGTCTTCAAATAGCCACCAGAAGTGATGGGACAAGATCCAGCATGAAGATGCCTGGATCCGCAACAACGACCGCAACTTTAGCACGCCCGTTCAGTTAGGGCCCGGAAGGTATTAAATGCCGGATGGAGTTAACCGCATAAGCACGATCACCCCAAAGGATATAACAAACCTGATTAACCGCCGGCCAACGGTTTGCCATAAGACGCATTCGCCGATATAAGGCCGGATATAGCGGCCATACAACGGCAGGAGAAAGGATTGTTGGAAAGGAGCATTTAAATTCTATTCGCTTGATGCCAATATTGTATCAATAATTGCTCAAATTCCGTAGAACCCGGTCCGGGGCGCCTATTACCTTTACCTTTTTTTATTCGCAGGGACAGCCGGCAGGTCATTAGAATACATCCCACGAAAAGACAGGTCATTTATCTAAAGAACTACCGCTTTGATTACCTTTCGAAATGATCAGCAATGTGTAAAGATGCGATGGTACTTTTTTGGATGATTTTATGTACAGGCTTTTTTAGCTGCTCAATGCAGGATAAGCCGCAGGGGGCCGCCGGTCGCGTCATCTTATCATTGAGCCGGGACACGGTCTATACACGCGGCGGGACTACCCTTGCCGTAGCCATTTCAATATCGGATGCCCAGCAACTAAAGACTCTTATTATCAGAAAAGGCACCGCCATCATGAAGGATCTGACCATTTTGCCCGCCGCAAAGGTGGGTAGCCGCTATACCTTTCACTATACGCTTCAGCAGACGGATGCCGCGCAGTTTAATTTCTCTTTTAGCGCAACGGGAACCGGTGGCAAGGTCTACGATACAAAGTTCCTGCATGTCGATAGCCGGATGGGACTGCTACCGGTCAGTTTACAAATGGTGGCAAGGGAAACAGGCAGATCCCTGACCACCGACAGCGTTCCTGCCCCGAACAAAACAGCGGAAAAATACGATGTGGGCTGTACAGACCTGGGCATTATGTGGAAAATGGGAAATGGCCATATCGGTATTTTCTTCGGGGACACCCAGGGCAATGACTTCATCCCTTCCGCAGGCGGCGGTGGAAACGGATCCAACTGGCGTTCCAATGTCCTGGCATTCTCCGACAATACTGACCTTTCAAAAGGCCTGATCTTTTCATCGATGGCCACCGAAAAGGGGAATCCTTCCGTAGCCCGGCAGATCGTTTATAGCCCGCACATCACCGATGGAACAGGCAGCTACTCCGCCATACCCACCGCCGCCATTCATGCCAATGGCGCCGATTATGTAGCTTACATGGACGTCAAAAGCTGGGGGGACCCCGGTAAATGGACCACCAACTTCTCCGGGCTGTACACTTCTGCCGACGACGGACAAAACTGGCAGGCATGCCCGGAAATACGCTTTTCCGCCAACAGCCATTTCTCCCAGGTATGCTTTGCGACGAAGGATAGCTATGTTTATATGATCGGAACGGTTTCGGGGCGTTTCGGGGCGGCCTACCTGGCGCGGTTTCCCGAATCCGATATGTTACATCAGCAGGATTACACATACTGGAATGCCGCTTCGGGCTGGGTTAAAAATGACGAGAGCGCTGCTACCCCACTGTTTGCCGCACCGGTAGGGGAATTATCTTTAACCTATAATTCCCGGTTCAAACGGTGGATCGCCACCTACCTGGACGTCAACCGGGGAGCAATTGTTTTGCGCGATGCGGAGGAAATTACCGGTGAGTGGAGCGCTGAACATACACTGGTAAAAAGCAAAGATTATCCCGGACTATACGGAGGCTTTATCTATCCGGCTGAAAGCAATGATGACGTGCTCTATTTTACAATGTCGCTGTGGTATCCCTATAACGTATTTTTAATGAAAGCAAAACTAAAACTAATTAAATAGGAGATTAGCCGGTATGACAACTTTTTTCTTATATGCAATGACAAGCATCCTGGCCTTTTCCTGCGGTAAGCATGACACCGGGCCACCGGACAGCAATCCGACCGTCAACCTGCGCCCGCTTTTTCTGGCGGACCCCACCATCCTGTATGATCAGGGCATCTATTACCTCTATGGAACGGATGATATCAATGCGAACAGAGGATTTACCGTATATACTTCCACCGATCTGAAAACATGGAAAGGACCGGCGGGTGTCAGCGGCGGCTACGCCCTTAAAAAGGGCGACGCTTATGGTAACAGTGGTTTCTGGGCGCCGCAGGTGTTTAAATACAACGACGTTTTTTACATGGCCTATGTGGCGGATCAGCATATCGCCATCGCGACAAGCGACAGTCCGCTCGGGCCGTTCGTTCAGCAGGCAAAAACTCCCGTCACGGCGCCGGTAAACATCATTGACCCTTATATCTTCATTGATGACGACGGGAAGAAATATCTTTACTATGTGCGCCTGGATAAGGGTAACCGGATATTTGCCGCCCGGCTGAACGGCGCACTTACCGACATCATGCCGGGCACCTCTGTTTCATGCATCAACGCGGTGGACCAGCCGCAGGCGTGGGAAAATACCAGCGGCGCATCCTGGACGGTCACCGAAGGACCGACGGTGCTGAAGCACCAGGGATACTACTACCTGTTTTATTCCGCCAACGATTTTCGAAACATCGATTATGCCGTCGGATACGCCGTATCCAAAAACCCAATGGGGCCCTGGAAAAAATACAGCGGGAATCCTATTCTAAGCCGCACCCTGGTCGGACAAAACGGACCCGGGCATGGGGATTTTGTAAAAGACGGGCGGGAAAAGTACTATTACGTCTTTCATACCCACCATTCATCCAACCAGGTCTCTCCCAGGAAAACCGCCCTGATACAGGGAAACTTTATAGCCGGCGGGGATGGAGGAGCGGATAAAATGTTTTTTGACAAACAGCATTTTTTTTACCTGATGGCAAACTAAAACATTTCAAACGTATTTCATGAGCAAAAAAGATAACCGCCGATCTTTCCTGAAACAAGCTGCCGTGAGCGGGTTGGGTGTTACCGTTTTGCCGGGGCACTTCCTTTTACCCTCCGCTGCGGCAGCGTTAAACACTGCCCCCAGCCCGCCTGAGACCCATCCGCCAAAAGAAGCTATAAGCTGCTGGCTGGCATCATCCCTGAAGCGGGTGTTTCCCCAGACACCCGCGGAAGCCACCGGCGGATTGGAAATGGTGGTCGCCAGAAATAGCCGGGTCGCTTTTCAGGCTTGTTATCATAACAATGGTACAAGTCCCAAAAACATCTCCTGCGATCTGGCGTCAGCCGATACCTTCACCCCGGTCATACGCCATGTCGGATTGGTCCCCATGCGTCATTTTACCCCGGACACGGTGTCCGGGGAACTGGATGGCACCGGAAGCATCCCGGGGCTGGTCCCTGATCCCCTCTTTCCGCAGACAAAGGCCACGGCAGATCCTTTCGAAAGCCGTTCTTTCTGGATTACCCTGAATATTCCGTCCGGCATAGCGCCCGGGATGCATGACATCGCCGTGCGACTGAGCTGGGATGATGGCAGGAAAGAAAAAGTATTACCGGTGAAACTTCACGTCAGCCGCCTTGCCCTCCGTCCCAGGGAAAACTTTCATGTAATCCACTGGTGGCGGGGTGGCGCAACCTGGGATTATTACAAAACAGAGATGTTTGATAACCGGTGGTGGCAACTTACCCGGGCGCAGATGGCGGACCTGCTGGATCATGGCACTGACGTCGCTTATACGCCGTTACTCTTTGACCGTAAGGAAATCTTTAAACGTCCCTGTCAGCTGCTCGTGGTCGACGAGCCTTCCCCGGGACAGTATCGCTTCGACTGGTCCAGGGTGAAAAGATTTACCGACATGTGCAAAGCCATCGGCTTTAAAAAATTTGAATGGACCCATATGTGGATCTATTGGGGCGTCAAACATCCGATGCGGGTATATACCGAGAAAGATGGCCGGTACGTAATGCTTTGGCCGCCGGATATTTCGGGTTTCTCGGATACCTACCTGAACTTCCTCAGCCAATTTTTACCCGCCTTTCACCGGTTCCTGCTAAAGGAAAATATCCTGCAGGATTCCTACTTCCATCTTTCCGATGAACCCGGTGACCAGGATGTCGAAAACTATAGAAAAGCCAGGCAGATCCTTCACCGGATCGCTCCCTGGATGAAGGTGACGGACGCCTTAAGCAACATTAAATACGGGAGGGAACATCTGACGGATATTCCCGTTCCGCTGATCAGTGCCGCGGAGGCTTACCGGAAAGAGAACATCCCTCATTGGGTCTATTATTGTACGGTGCCCAGGGGGTCCTACCTGAACCGTTTTTTCGATACCCCGCTTCCCAAGATCAGGATGGCGGGATGGCTGTTCTATCATCTAAAGGCTGAAGGCTTTCTGCATTGGGGGTACAATTACTGGCATAAGGTGGGCTACGATGAGATATTGGATCCGTTCACCAACGGCGACGGCGGTTGCTATCCCGGTATCCCTTATGGCGATCCCTTCGTCGTATATCCGGGCAAG
Source organism: Chitinophagaceae bacterium (assembly GCA_036278455.1). Taxonomy (GTDB): domain Bacteria; phylum Bacteroidota; class Bacteroidia; order Chitinophagales; family Chitinophagaceae; genus FW021-bin31. The sequence continues at coordinate 17,319 of DASULB010000458.1, forward strand.
GAGGGTCCGCTGAGTTCGGTTAGGTGGGAGGTATTCGCCGAATCTCTGCAGGACTATGCCATGTTGCAATCAGCCGGCATCGACCCCGATGATGCGATGTTCAGCGATTTGCACAATTTCGGAGATTTTCCCAAAACGGAGGACTGGCTGGACCAAACCTTAAATGCCGTGTTGAAAAAATAGACAGCCGGCGTCCGCGAAGAGGCTTTTTACGTTTGGTAAATAAATGCACACAGTACCGAAATTTAATCTTTATAATATTACATTTGTTTTTATGAAACTTTACAACACTTCCAAGGGCATTATCTTACAAACGGCAAACGGACATTTCATTTTTCAGGCCGACTGGGACCAGATGGTCAACGCCGAGGTGCTGCACGCCGACCTCGCCGAGAACGCCAAACATGCTGACAAGCTGTCCCCCAAACAGGCGGAAAGTATCCTGGACCAATATATATTGCCGCCCATCGGCAGCCAGGAAGTATGGGCGGCCGGTGTAACCTATATGCGAAGCCGTGACGCGCGCATGGAGGAGGCCAAAGCCGCCGGCGGCGGTGATTTCTACGACAAGGTCTACGGCGCCGAACGCCCCGAGTTGTTTTTCAAGGCGCTCCCCCACCGCGTGGCGGGTCATGGGCAGGCTGTCTATATACGGGAGGACTCCTCGTGGAACGTCCCCGA
>DASULB010000459.1:0-5967 GCA_036278455.1 Chitinophagaceae bacterium
GGCTCAGCGCCAGATGCTGATAATCGCCCCGCAGACCGGGATTGCGAACCGTAATCTCCGCCACAAAGCCGGTTCCCTGCTTAAGCGTTCCGGGATCAAGGGCTTTGCCATCAGTCGTCTGGTAGCGCACCTGCATCTGTAAGTCGTGTTGGGTCGCCGTCTCCTGGCCTGTGGCGGATGTTCCCCGGATCACCACCTGCGCATAAAGCGTTCCCTTCGCGGTGTTGGAAATCTCCAGGCCCGGGGCCTGGTCTTTTACGGGGAGGTCCACACGGCTTTCCGGCAGGGTGGTCTTCTGTGCGACAGGTGCCCGGTGATCGATCCGGTAACTGTAATGCACTTCGCTGGCCGCTTTCCTGTGCGCATAGAATCCGGCAAGTGCGATCAGACTGTAGGCGGTTTCCTGGGTATTGAGCCACTCATCACTGTTGAGGGTATGGGAAAGATCACGGGCGAGTACAAATCCTTTATCCTGGTCACCCATGTCGGTGAGGGTCTGCAAGATCATCGCCTTGTCACGCGTTGCTGAACCATAACTGTACCCCATCGACCGATAGGAGGGGATGGCAGTGCCGGCGCTTGTCACCAACTGTTCAGCCACCTGCTGTTTCCCCGCGATCATGTAGGCGTCTGCCAGGCGCCAGCGTGCCTGTAGACTCAACTGCTGCAATCCCCGCATACGGTTCATCGCGCTCCAGAGCGGCCGCTGTGCCAGCGCCAGGGTATAGAGTCGGTAGGCCTGTACCAGATCATCAGGGTGTTTCTTTTGCGGGTTCCAGTCGCCGGCCCGGCCGGTTTGATAGGCCGCCCATTTATCGAGGACATCGTTCATTACATGGTAGCCTTTTTTACGGGCTTCCAGCAGGAAATCTCCGGCGTAGGAGGTGACCCAGTCGTCGGCGTAATTCGACCCCGGCCAATAGGTAAAGCCGCCGCCGGCCTGTTGAAAACCGTTCAGGGCCTGGATAGCGGCCCGGGTGTGGGTAGAAATGGCCTTTTTTTGGGCTTCCGATAAAGGCACGAGTTTATCCATGTATAGCTGTGGGAAAGCCGCGGACACCGTCTGTTCCAGGCAGCCGTAAGGATATTCAAGGAGGAAATTCAGACGCTTGCCCAGGTTGAGCGGCGGAATGGCCGCCACTTCAAGCTGCAAGCTGTTGGTGCCCTTGATCCCGAACAGCTTAATATCCGGCGCCCAGCTTTCTCCCGGCTGCAATGATTTTGACAAAACATGCGTCTCCGGCGGATTGGGATTGCGGACGGCAAGCTCGATGTCATTGGTAGCGGTATAGCCGCCGCCCGAAGCCACCACATGGATCTTTCCGTTGCCGGTAAGGTCATTTACCTGCAGGGTAAATTCCACGAGGCTGTCACCCGGCTGATCCAGGTGGATCCGCCTGGTCGTTCCTCCCGTAATGCTGAAATGCGGATCAGTGGATACCTTCACGGTGATGTCCTGCACACCTTTTTTCATGGCGAAGATATTTACCGGCAAGCTGATCTGTTCCCCGGGGCCTGCCACGCGTGGCAGGGTGGAAAGGATCATCAGCGGTTGGGTGACCTTTACTGATTTGTCCACCGATCCGTACGCCCCCTGGTAACCGGCGACCACCATCGCACGCACCTCTCCGATGTAGTTGGGCATGACAAAGGAATGGGTGGCCGTTTTTCCTTTTTCCAGGAAGTAAGGCCCCAGGAATTTAACGACCGGCTTGAAGCGGATGTTCTGTGCCTGCGGCTTTTCCGTCACGGCGCCATCACCGCCAATGGAAAGCAAACGCTCTATCCGGGCGCCGTAAGCACCGATGACATGGTCAAAAACATCCCAGGTCTTCACGCCGAGTGCTTCTTTTGCATAAAATACATTCCAGGGTGCAGGGGTCTTGTAACCTGTAAGATCCAGGAGCCCTTCGTCCACAATGGCGATCGTATAGGCCATCGGCTTGCCTGATTTCTCCCTGATGTTGAGACTGACTTTTTTATTCGGACGCAGCTCCTCCGGCATGCTGATCTCCGGTTGCAGCACGGTGGCGGGGTCTTCCACTTTTACGCCGATAATGCCATATTGCCGGATCGGCAGGTCATTGACGGTTTGTCCGTGGGGCTGTATCTCCGCGACATCGATGTATACATTGGGGGACATCTCCGCCGTCACCGGGATGGTGAATTCATTGCTTCCTTTCTTTTCTTTCATCCAGTAGGTACCAATCACATGAGAGCCGTCCTCTACGGTGATAAAGGCGCGTCCGTCTCCGCTGCCGGGGATGTATAGCTTGATCTTTTCCCCCACCTGGTAAACCTGTTTATCTGATGTAAAGGACAGTCTCGTAGCGCCCCCCGGCATGCCGGCCAGGGTGCTTCCTGCATTCGCCGGCCATTCGAAATACACGAACGCACCCGCGGTGTAACCGCTGGACGAATCCGTGACGCGGATATAATACCTGCCCCATTCGGGAGAGTGGATTCTGAGTGAGAAACTTCCTTTTCCGTTTTTGGTGGATACCTTTTGGGTCATCACCTGCTGATAGTATTTGTTGTTTACAAAGTTGGCGCCCGCGTTCTCATTTTGTTCCCACCACCAGCGCCACCGGGTCTTATATACCTTCACTTCAAGGCTGTCCATGTCAATGGGTCTGCCACCGGTATTGACGGTGGCCACCTGGATGTCATAATTTTTGTCCAGGTCCAGCATATTACCATAGTCATTGGAACCCGGTACTTTGATCCCGATGTATTTGCTGTAAGGATAGTAGGGGACGGATTGATAGTTGATGCTGAAATTGCCGCCGGGTTCATAAACTTTTCCCTTGAAATAGGCCTTCAGGCTGGAGGGGGCCCCGGCCTCCAATGAGATCGACGGATGAATAATTGCATCTCCACGGGCATCCAGCTGACCGTCAAAGACCGTGCGATCCACTGTTTTAAAGTCATTTACCGGGTCATCAAACTGGTAACCGGTATACCCTTTAAAAGTGGTGGGCGCCTTGGAAAGAATCATTTCATAGGATGCGTGGAGATTGCCGGCGGTGGCGCCGCTCAGCCACCGGACATGCAGCTTGCCCGTATTTTGATCAGGGGTAAGCCTGTCGCCCGGAAAACGGAGGGCTATTTTCAGGCGGTTGGGTTTGATCGTCTCTACTTTGATGATCTTACTAAAGGTGGCGCCCCCAACCTTTACTTCCGCCGTCCAGTTTCCGGTGGGTGCGTCAGCGGCTGTGGCGGTGGCAAAGGAATAAAGCCCTTCCACCGAAGCAGTGCTGACCCTTCGTTGTACCGTCATTCCCCGGGGATTGGTCAGCGTAAAGACGACGGGGTGATGATCCGGCAGCCGCCGGATCTTGTCTTCCAGCATAAAGGACAGGTAGATGGAGTCTCCCGGCCGCCAGACACCGCGCTCACCATACAAAAAACCCTTGATGCCCTGTTGCACCCTGCTTCCTGAAACATCGAACTGGCTGACAGAAAGCGCCGTACCGTCCATCAGCTTTAAATAAGCCCATTGATGATCATCTTCGGCTTCCACCAGGAAAGCTTTGTCCGGGGTGTTCAGCGTCGCCATGCCGTCGGCACCCGTACTGGTGGTGCCGATTTGCTGAAGCTGCGGGTTGAAGATGCGCAGGGTTACCCCCGACCGTGGTGCAGCGGTTTTAAGGTTGGTGGCGACGATCATGAGGCTGTTATCGGTGCCCCTTTTGGCGATCAACCCAATATCGGTTGCCAGGATATTTCTTTTAATGACATTGTTCCCACCGGAATAGTAGGCGGAGTTACAGGGATTGTTTCGTTCGCTCCATTTATAATCGCTCCCATAATACTGCCCGAAATCATCATAGAAATACCGGCTGTCGCCATCGTCAAAAGGCGCCTCATCAGTCTGCTCCCGCGGGTCATCCGGGTGCTTTAAGCCTTCGCCATCTTCTTTTACCGCGCAGCCCAGTGCTACATCTTGTTTGGTAAAGCAGATGGCGATCTGGTAAATGGCACCCGGATCCGGAGAGATGAGTTTGGACAGTTCCAGGGTAAAGCGGTTCCATTTGCCCAGGTCCTGCACCCCCATGTTGTCGAGGTGGATCACTTTCTGAAGAATGGGGCGGCCCACGCGTGTGAGCCCTTCACTGCCATCCAGATCGTTTACCTGCAGGAACTGTCCTATCCTGTCAGGGTAAATTTTAATGACCCTGAGCTGGATCGTTTTCAGGTTCACCGCCTCAATTGGCAGGATCAACCCGTTGGTAGAGGGTAAGATATTTCCCTGTCCGATAAACCTGACCGCGGGTTTCAGGTCTTCAAAAACAAGGTGCAGCGTGCTGTCTTTCACAAGGGCCTGCTGGTTGACGTTTTTGATACCCTGGTAAACATGTACTTCCTGGCTGCCGGACAGGGGGCGTCCGGGGTAGACGGTCAATTCATTTCCATCGATGGAATAGGTCATCTTCACCAGCGTATCGATCTTTACGAGCCCGTTAAAAGACTGCTCATCATCCAGCGGATCAGAGAAGAAGAAGTGCACCGCAGGGGTGGCGCCTTCTCCGACCCGCGCGTTCAATAACCTGAAATCGTGCTCCGCGGGGACCGCAATGGTTTCCCCGCCGCTTAACCTGACGCCAATGGGCTCGCCGGACCAGGTCAGTTTCAGAGCGCGCGGCTGCTTGCCCCGTTTTAACCCCGGGATGGTAAAAATATGGGTGGTGCTATTCAGATGCTCCCATTGCAGGGCGACTTCTTTCCCTGCATAATGGGCGGTGACGACTTTTTCAACGGCCTCGTCATCCGCCTGGTCAGCGGTGAGGAGTTTTCCTTCATAGTCAAATTGCTCCAGGCCCATGGTTCCGGAGGCCTTTAGCCCTATCGGTTGCATTTCAAAAGATTGTGGGATCACCTGGAAACCGAAGACAAAACGGTCGAACTTTTTGTCGCTTACCGGCACGAGTTTATCCAGTTGCAGCGTGGCGGTATAAATGGCGCCTGATTTCAGTGGTTCCGACGGCGTAAACACGAGGGTGGTATGATCCTTCCAGGAGGTCTTTCCCGCGATGGCCGGAGAGAAGGTCAGCAGGCTTTTACTGAGTGCCACCCCCGTGTCCACATTTTTTAAGGGTGCCTTGGCAAGTTTTATCAGGATGGTGTGATTTTTAGAAATCACGCCGCCGGTGTAGCCGGAAATATAAGCCGCGAAAGCCAGGTCGGGGGTTACTACCCTTTGCGGCTGGGCGGTGTTTATAAGAAAATAAACGGCTGCCGCCACTATGAGCACAATCAGCAGAAAAGGCCAGCCATATTTTTTAAGAAAGGAGGTAGAGGAGGTTTTCATAGCCATAGAGCATTGGGTTTGATAGCAGAAAATTGTGATAAATGTACGGAACTTCGCTTAAATTCAATAAAATGAGCAGAGGCGGAATTCGTTCCGGGCCAGATATTAGAGATTGGCAATATCAACAGTAGGTATCAATCTTCTATTGCTGCCATAGATTAATAAATGCATGGAACAGTTATGGGCCGGCACATCATTGTGCAGTTGGGGTAGGACATATCACCACTAAAATCTATAAACTGGGAGCGTTGTTGAATGTCAATTAACTAACCGCCTGGAAGGCGGTAGCTTGCGGTTGAAGCCGAGTTAACTCGTCATCACCACCATAGGACCATTGACAAAGCCCCAATATTTGGATAATCACCGCCGCGTTAAAGTCGGCATGGGCGGTATAGCCGCATTTGCGGCACTCGAATTCGGATGGGGATTTTCTGTTTGCCTTCTCTATATGCCAGCAATTGCTGCAACACTGAGAAGTATATCGGGGATTAACAAACACTACCGGTACCCCTGCTGCCTGAGCCTTGTAGGTAATAAACCGCCTCAGTTCATAAAACGACCAACCCGAAAACGTAGCACGCTGCTTTTTTCTAACCTTTTTACCTTTTCCCTTCCTGATCCCTTTGAGATCTTCCATGGCTATGCCACAGTGGGTG
>DASULB010000460.1:0-3243 GCA_036278455.1 Chitinophagaceae bacterium
TAAAATGGCTGTAGCCGCTTACAATGCTGTCCGTAAGATTGATGGCCACGGAGATGTGGTCGAAGAATGGGATCACAGCTTTTGAAGCCGGTACGGCAAGCCCGGTGTGGCCAAGATAAATACAAAGGCTGATCGCTTTTAAAAAAGTTGATTTTCCCGACATATTTGGTCCCGTCAGAAGGATCACGTTGCGGCTGGCAGTAATGTCATTCCTGACAGGATCCTTCAAAAGCGGGTGATAAACGCCCTGTATTGAAAATGTACCAGTTTCAAAGGAAGGAAAAACAAATCCATGCTCAACGATGCCTTTACTGACGGAAAGATACGCTTCAAATAAAAACCAGCGCTTCCAGAATGCTGCCGCCTGGCCATTGGTTACTTTTTCAGTAATAATTCCCATCAACTCTACGATCTGCGCGACTTTTAGGTTCTTCTTTTTAGCATACAGCTTTTCATAATGCGGCAAATTAAAATCGATTAGAAAGCGATTCATCAGATCCAGCTCTGATGCATATTCAGGAGGGAAAAGTTTTGTGTCCAGCTTTTCGAGGTATTCCGGCCCGATCTTGCTAAAAAGCCGGAGAAGCAGGATGAGCCTTCCTTTATTTTGATTCCTTTCCTTCTCTGAAAACCGAAGCTTCCATCTCATATTTTGAGCAAAAAAATGGCCGACGCCAAATGTTTCAAAGAAGTCATATATTTCTGATAGATTCAAACGCGAAAAAGAATATTCTTTCCACACGTCATGGTTGGCAATAAAACCTTTCAGTACCTGTTGCCGGTACAAAATATCTTCCATTGTCCCGGGCGGCTGGGTTACCAACTGGTGCACCGCCTTTCCTGAGAATAAATTAAACGTGAAATCAAACAAGGGAAGGATTCCCTCTTCAATGTGTAAATCGCCTGTATTGGTCATTTTACGGTTTCTTAAATTAAATATAAGACGGTTTTTAAAGTTTATTGCCAGAGGGTAACGCGGTGAATGTTTATTCCCGATTGAAAGGTAACAACAAAAGTTGATTGGAAGTCAGAGTTGCTGTTGGCAGCGCTGCAAAGCTTTTTATTTGGGGTAAAAGAAAAATTGAAATGGTGATTCCTATATCCGGAGGCAGGGCTTTTGATTTTAAAAGGGCAGTAATCCGTTCGCTTTTGATCCGCCCGTAAAATAAACGCTGGATAAAATACCTGAATCTTTTATCTTCACGCTTACAAAATCTTCAATATGAAAAAAATTTTTGTTACAGCTTTTCTTTGGATGATGGCGGTCACCGCGTCTTTCGCACAGCAGGACAGTGGCTCTCATTATGACCAGCACAAGGCATTTCATCCTTTCTTTTACCCTTCACACGGCAATGAGTTCCGCAGTGCAAGTGGTAAGCCCGGGCCTCATTACTGGCAAAACAGGGCAGATTACAAAATCAATGTCACATTGGATACCACGCAAAAAACGGTATCCGGTTCTGTAATGATCAATTATAAGAACAATAGCCCTGATGCGCTGAAGTTTTTATGGTTGCAACTGGATCAGAATATTTACCGTGAAGACAGCCGTGCACAGGCTACCACACTCACCACAGGCGGCCGGTGGGCCAACAGGGCATTTACACAGGGAGATGAATTAAAGTCTGTGGAAGTGGTCATGGATGGTAAAACTTACAAGGCCAAATACAACGTTTCCGATACGCGCATGCAGCTTTGGCTTCCCAAAGAACTGCCGGCAACAACCGGATCTGTTGAGATAAAGATCAGTTACGCTTTTTCAGTGCCACAATATGGAACTGACCGCATGGGAAGACTGAATACAGAGAACGGGTGGATCTATGAAATCGCCCAATGGTTTCCACGCATGTGCGTCTATGATGACATTGAAGGATGGAACACCCTGCCTTACCTCGGCGCAGGAGAGTTTTATCTTGAATATGGAAATATAGATTATTCTGTTACGGCACCTTCCAACCTCATTGTTGTCGGTTCCGGGGAATTACAAAACCCTTCCGAAGTGCTGACATCCTCTGTAAGGGATCGTCTCAAAAAGGCGCATAACAGTGATAAAACGGTTACTATTGTAAGCGCGGACGAATTGAGCGGTTCGGCTTATCATCCTTCAAAAGCAAACCTCACCTGGCATTTTGTATGCAATCAAACCCGCGATGTGGCCTGGGCGGCATCCAAAGCTTTTATCTGGGATGCGGCAAGGATCAATTTACCAAGTGGTAAAAAAGCGTTGGCCCAATCTGTTTACCCGGTGGAAAGCGCTTCAGACAGCGCCTGGAAAAGATCTACTGAATTTGTAAAAGGCGCTATTGAATTGTACTCCAAAGAATGGTATGAATTTACTTATCCTTCCGCCACCAATGTGGCAGGAGTCGTGGGTGGCATGGAATACCCGGGCATTGTCTTCTGCTCCTACAGAAGCAAAGGCGAAGGCCTTTGGGGCGTTACCAATCACGAGTTCGGGCACAACTGGTTCCCGATGATCGTCGGCTCGAATGAGCGTAAGTATCCATGGATGGACGAAGGATTCAATACGTTTATCAATGGCGTTGATACCAAAGTATTTAACCACGGTGAGTTTTATGAGAAAAGTGATGTTCAAAAATCAGCCCGCTTTATGTTTAAGGACAATGCTGATCCGATCATGACCATTCCTGATGTAACACAACAAAACTTTTTGGGTGTTGCGGCTTATGGAAAACCGGGAACAGGACTGGATATCTTGCGCAAGCATATCCTTGGCGTGGAACGGTTTGATTCCGCATTCAGAATTTATATTGACCGGTGGGCTTTTAAACATCCTACGCCCTGGGATTTTTTCAGAACCATGGAGAATGTCGCTGGTGAAGATTTAAGTTATTTCTGGCGCGGATGGTTTATGACCAATTCAACACTCGACCAGGGAATTGAGGAGGTGAAATATGAAGAGAATGATCCCGCCAAAGGAGCGTTGATTACTGTAGTGAATAATGATCAAATGGTTTTGCCGGTGCCGTTGCTCATTCAACTGGAAAACGGCCAGACAGATTCCCTTACCCTTCCGGTAGAGATCTGGCAACGCGGAGGAAAATGGACTTTCCATTATCCTTCCACCTCGGCGATTAAAAAAGTAACTATTGATCCTGATCACGATTATCCTGATATGAATCCGGCTAACAATACGCTTAACGTTGAACCTTTAAAACCTGTTCCACAAGGGCTTTCAGCGACAGACGTAATTGGTAATTACCTGGAAGCTCTCGGCGGCGC
>DASULB010000461.1:0-3370 GCA_036278455.1 Chitinophagaceae bacterium
GCACCAGATCGTCGACAATATAAAAACCTCCCCTGTTTACCATCGCCACCACTTCGTCTATAAGCAGGTATTTACGTGGCCAGGTGTCGTCGAATATAATCAAACTTTCCTCCGGCATTACTTGGGATCCATTCTGCCCCACCAATATGAATCAACTCCAGGCGATTGTCTTGCCCTAAATAATTTTCAGCGACCGCCAAAAGTTTCTCGTTACTCTCCAAAGAAATAAGACGCGCCTCGTCATCCATTCCATCCAATATCCACGAGGTCGAAAGTCCTGTCCCTGTTCCGAGCTCCAGGAATTTACCGGCTGGTTTTGAAGCGGCCAGTGTCCTTAACAAAGCGCAGGTCAGGATGTCGGATGGCATGCTAAAGCCCCTCTTCCGGGTCGCCTCGTCAATAGAAGCATAGACGCCCGGTACGCTTTGATTGAACTCGTTGATCATTATCCTGTCAATTTATTCGGGTCTGTTCAGCACTGTTCTTTCGCTTAGCGCAGAACGCTTTGAAGAAACCCCTGCACGGCGCCACTCACGTCCTTATCCTTCTGCGAGGAAAGTGCACGGATGAATGCCGTACCAATCACGGCGCCATTGGTATGGGCGCAGGCGGCGGCAAAAGTGCTTTTGTCTTTAATGCCAAAACCTACCAGTACGGGATTTTTTAATTCCATCTGCTGCAATCGCTGAAAATAATCTTCCTGTTTTTGCAGATCTTTTTCCTTCCCGGTCGTGGAAGAAGAAGAAACAGCATAGATAAAGCCCCGGCTCAGCGTATCAATTTTCCTGAGCCGCGCTTCCGTGGTTTCTGGGGTTACCAGGAAGACGGGATAAACGCCATACGTTTCAAATAACGGCGCATAATCCCTTTCATATTCATCCAACGGCAAATCCGGCAGGATGACGCCGTCGATGCCCGTCTCTTTGCAGGTCCGCAAAAAAGCATCTGCCCCGAACCTCATGACCGGATTCAATGAACCCATCAGGATGACGGGAATCCGGATGCTGTCGCGAAACCCATGCAATTGCCCGAACAATAACTTTAAGCTCATCCCGTTTTCCAAAGCCTTCTCATTGCTCTGCTGAATGACGGGGCCGTCAGCCAGCGAATCGGAAAAAGGAATGCCGATCTCGACCATATCCGCACCCTGCTTCTGAAGACTTTCCAGAATGGGCAGCGTGTCTTCCAGACCGGGGAAACCCGCTGTATAATAGATGTTCAGTACATTATTTTTCTTTTGCTGAAACAATTGATCTATCCGGTTCATCGTAATTGCAGGTTATAAGGTTTTAAAAAATTGGGGAGATTAGATCAGATATCCAGTCTTTTGATATAAGTGTCCATATCCTTATCCCCCCTGCCACTCAGGCACACCACCACCACATCGTCCTTCCTGAATGAAATGTCTTTCAGCTTGGCAAGCGCGTGAGCGGATTCCAGTGCTGGGATGATGCCTTCCAGCCGCGTTAATTCCAGGGCCGCGTTCAGGGCTTCCTGGTCGGTAGCGTTCAGGTATTGCGCCCGGCCGCTCACAAATAAATGCGCGTGCAGGGGGCCCACACCGGGATAATCGAGTCCCGCGGAAATGGAATGCGCCTCCTCAATCTGCCCGTCGGCCGTTTGCATCAGCATGGTCTTGCTTCCATGAATGATCCCCGGGGTGCCCACAGCGGTGGTCGCCGCCGTATGCCCGGAGGCGATGCCTTCACCGGCAGCCTCCACCGCGATCAGCTTTACTTCGGGGTCATTTAAAAAATGATAAAAGGAACCGGCGGCGTTGCTGCCTCCGCCCACGCAGGCGACCACATAGTCAGGCAACTCGCTGCCCGTCTTCTCCTGCAGCTGCTTTCTCATCTCCTCGCTGATGATGGATTGAAAACGGGCCACCATGTCGGGATAAGGATGCGGGCCTACCACCGAACCGATAATATAATGGGTATCGGAAGGATTGTTGATCCAGTCGCGGATGGCCTCGTTGGTGGCATCTTTGAGTGTACGGCTGCCGCTGAGGGCGGGGCGCACTTCGGCGCCCAGCATCCGCATCCGTGATACATTCGGGGCCTGACGCTGCATATCGATCTCTCCCATATATACGATGCAGGGCATGTTCATCAGCGCACAAACCGTTGCCGTGGCCACCCCATGCTGGCCCGCACCCGTTTCTGCGATGATCCTTGTTTTACCCAGTCTTCTGGCCAGCAGAATCTGGCCGATGGTATTGTTGATCTTATGTGCGCCGGTATGATTGAGATCTTCACGTTTAAGGTAGATATTGGCCTTGTATTTTTCCGACAGGCGCTTTGCCAGGTAGAGTGGTGAAGGCCTTCCCACATAATCACGCAGCAAGCCCTGGAATTCCTCCCGGAACGATTCATCCTGGATGATGTCCAGGTACTTTTCCGCCAGCTCCGCCACATTGGGATAAAGCATTTCGGGAACATAAGCCCCGCCAAACTCACCGTAATAACCCAGGGGCGTCACCCGGTATTTCCCCGCCTTCAGGAAATCGATCGTAGTCTTTCTTTGCGCCGAAGGGTTCAGCTGATATTCAAGTCCCATAAAAATCGTTTTATGTCATCCATGTTCTTCTTTCCCGGAGCCGTCTCAAAACGGCTGTTGATGTCCACCGCGTGCAATGCCGGGTGAGCAAAAGCCTTTAAACTCTCAGTCTCCGCCGGTCCGATCCCTCCGCTGAGGAAAAAAGGCGTCCGGCCGGTATACTGTGTTAACAAACTCCAGTCAAAAACGTTCCCGTTCCCGCCATACAGTACCCCCGGGGTGTCAAATAGAAAATAGTCGCATGCCTCCTTATACGATGGGAGTACCGCCAGGTCCTGGGGCGTTTTCAGGCGAAAAGCCTTCATGACGGGCAGGTAATTCCTCAGTGCGAGGCAATCCCCGGGCGATTCATCGCCGTGTAACTGCACCAGGTCCAGGCCATATTTCTCTTTTTGCTCCAGGATGTAGGCGGTGGTGGCATTCACAAATACACCCACCTTTTGGAAGCCCTCAAAATCCTTTACCCTGACCGCGTCCAGCCTCCCGTCGGCAAAGCGCGGCGACCGGTCATAAAAAATAAAACCACCGTAATGCACACCAAGATCCGCCAGCCGGGTCATGTCCTCCCAGCGGGTCAGCCCGCATACTTTTATTTTTGTGCCTTTCAATGTTTGCCCCTTCGTCATCTGAAAATCAAAAATATCTTTTCAAAAATGTCCTTTTCAATATGCATGCTCCATATGGCTGCTCCAAAATGCCCTTTCAAAATAACACACATAATAACTGGCCAAATTAACTGCCATTCCATCCGCACCAAGGGTTCTTTTCATTGATCAAACCAACCCCTGGTGGCCCCTGCCCTACATACGCT
>DASULB010000462.1:0-14244 GCA_036278455.1 Chitinophagaceae bacterium
CTCATTTGGTAGAGCGATAGCCTTCCAAGCTATAGGTGGCGAGTTCGAGCCTCGTCTCCCGCTCAGAAGCTGTTGTAGCTCAGCGGTAGAGCACTTCCTTGGTAAGGAAGAGGTCGGCAGTTCAATCCTGCTCAACAGCTCGAAAAGGATAAACAGTGAGGCCCTCCCGGTGCCGCAAGGCATCCGGGAGGGGAGGTCCGGAGAAAAAAGGATAATCAATTTTCTATATTTACAAAATTTCGTAACACCAATTATTAAAAACAAATAACGATGGCAAAAGAAACCTTCAAGCGGGATAAACCCCATGTTAACATTGGCACCATCGGTCACGTTGATCATGGTAAAACAACGTTGACCGCTGCCATTTCCTCTATTCTCTCTTCCAAGGGGCTGGCAGACAAGAGGGATTATGATTCTATTGACAATGCGCCGGAAGAAAAAGAAAGGGGTATTACGATCAATACGTCCCACATTGAATACCAGACAGAAAACCGTCACTACGCCCACGTGGATTGCCCGGGTCACGCCGATTATGTGAAGAACATGATCACGGGTGCTGCGCAGATGGACGGTGCTATTCTGGTCGTAGCCGCTACGGATGGTCCGATGCCACAGACAAGAGAGCATATCCTGCTGGCACACCAGGTGGGTGTTCCCCGCATGGTGGTGTTTATGAACAAGGTAGATCTCGTGGATGATCCCGAACTGCTGGAACTGGTGGAAATGGAGATCCGCGAATTATTGACCAAGAACCATTTTGACGGAGACAATACCCCCATCATCAAAGGTTCCGCCATCAAGGCGCTGGAAGGTGATGAAAAGGCAGTTGCCGCCGTGCTGGAGCTGATGCAGGCCGTGGATGATTATATTCCCCTGCCCACCCGTCCGATCGACCAACCCTTCCTGATGTCCGTAGAGGATGTATTTTCCATTACGGGTCGTGGTACGGTGGCCACCGGTCGTATTGAACGTGGTAAGGTAAAAGTGGGTGAAGGTGTGGAGATCGTGGGTTTGATCGACAAGCCGCTGAACTCAACCGTTACCGGTGTTGAAATGTTTAAAAAGATACTGGATGAAGGACAGGCCGGTGACAACGCGGGCTTGCTGCTGAGGGGTATTGAGAAGAACGACATCCGCCGTGGGATGGTGATCTGCAAACCGGGTACCATTACACCGCATACGCAGTTCAAGTGCGAAGTATATGTGCTGGGCAAGGATGAGGGTGGCCGTCATACGCCGTTCTTTAACAAATACCGCCCGCAGTTCTATTTCCGTACCACCGATGTTACCGGAGAGGTGAAACTGCCCGAAGGCGTTGAAATGGTGATGCCGGGTGATAACGTGACGCTGGAAGTGGAGCTGATCGCCCCCATCGCGATGGAAAAGGGACTGACCTTCGCCATCCGTGAAGGCGGTCGCACCGTAGGTGCCGGACAGGTGACTGAGATCCTTAAATAAATAATAATCAGCGTCTTCTGCATCCCCCGGGGATGCAGAAGACGCTGGACTTACGGGTGTAGCTCAATTGGTAGAGTACCGGTCTCCAAAACCGATGGTTGGGGGTTCGAGTCCCTCCTCCCGTGCTATTATTATTTGGGCAGGAAAAGATGTAACTTCGCGGCCGGTGGCAATACCGGTTTTACGCGGTTGCCCTGCGGAATGAATAAGACAAGATCATAAAGACAAGAATATGATACGACATGAATAAGATCAAACAATATATCCAGGAGTCTTACCACGAACTCTTGCACAAAGTATCATGGCCTACCTGGGAGGAATTACAATCCTCCACCATGGTGGTACTGATCGCTACGGTCATCGTTACGCTACTGGTGTGGGGTATGGATATTGTTTCGAACGCCATGTTACAAAACTTCTATAAATTCTTCAGGTAATGGATGCAGCAGAAAAACAAGCGCCCGAACAGCGGGATACAAAGTGGTATGTGCTGCGTGTGGTGAGCGGCAAGGAGAAGAAGGTGAAGGAGTATCTTGATTCCGACGTTAAACGCTCCGGCTGGGGCGATATCATTACCCAGATCTTCGTACCCATGGAGAAGGTCTATAAGGTACAGAGCGGTAAAAAAGTCATGCGGGAACGCAACTTTTATCCCGGCTATATTATGATCGAGGCCACGGAAGGAAAGCTGACGAGCGAAGTGATCTCCCACATCAATAATACCACCAATGTAATCCATTTCCTCGGCAAGGACAATCCCGTGTCCCTGCGTAAATCAGAGGTCAATAAAATGCTGGGCAAGGTCGATGAAATGGCCGACCAGGGCGTGACGATGAGCGAACCCTATATCCTGGGTGAAACCATCAAGATCATTGACGGTCCGTTCAACGATTTTAACGGCATCATCGAGGAAGTCAACGAGGAAAAGAAGAAGCTCAAAGTGACCGTGAAGATATTTGGCCGCGCCACTCCGGTCGAGCTGAACTTTATGCAGGTGGAGCGCATCAACTAGGCGCTCATATTTTACAGTCAGATTACAAAAAGTATGCCGGGGAACAGATTTTTTTCCCTGATTGGTATTTTTTTCTTACCTTTGCACTCCTTTTAATAAACAAAATTTCAATATTTTTGGAAGTTCTGCCGGAAAAGCAGGACGTTATCACCAAAGAAATCTCGAGACACATGGCAAAAGAAATCGCAGGCTTTGTAAAGCTGCAGGTCAAAGGCGGACAGGCAAACCCTGCTCCACCTATTGGGCCCGCTTTGGGTTCCAAAGGGGTAAACATCATGGACTTCTGCAAGCAGTTCAACGCGCGGACCCAGGATAAGATGGGCAAGGTGCTCCCCGTATTATTAACCGTTTACGCGGACAAATCCTTTGAATTTGTTATCAAGACCCCTCCGGCTTCGGTACAGCTTCTGGAGGCTGCTAAACTTAAATCCGGTTCCAAGGAATCCAACCGCACCAAGGTGGGCAAAGTCACCTGGGGACAGGTGGAGACGATCGCAAAGGACAAGATGAGCGATCTGAACTGCTTTACCGTTGAAAGCGCCATGAAAATGGTAGCGGGTACGGCCAGGAGCATGGGAATCACCGTCGATGGCGAATTCCCCGGGAACAACTAATTTTTTCATTCCTCCCTGCCCCCGGCAGGTTTAAACAATTGGAACAATGGGAAAACAAACAAAAAAAAGAAAAGCAGCGGAAGCCCGGATGGATCAGTCCAAACAATATACGCTTAAAGAGGCTACCGCCATCGTAAAAGATATTAATTGCACCAAATTTGACAGCTCCGTTGACTTGCATGTCCGCCTCGGGGTGGATCCCAAGAAAGCGGACCAGAATGTCAGGGGTTCGGTTACCCTGCCGCATGGTACCGGTAAGACCAAACGTGTGCTGGTGCTGTGCCCGCCCGAAAAGGAACAGGAAGCCAAAGACGGTGGAGCGGATTACGTGGGACTGGATGAATATATCCAGAAAATAGAAGGTGGCTGGACCGATGTGGACGTCATCATCGCCACCCCGTCCGTGATGCCGAAGATCGGTAAGCTCGGTAAGATACTCGGTCCCCGGAACCTGATGCCCAATCCCAAGACCGGAACGGTGACACAGGATGTGACCACCGCCATTTCGGATGTAAAGGGCGGAAAGATCACCTTTAAGGTGGACAAGGCCGGGATCATCCATGCGTCCGTAGGCCGGATCTCCTTTGAGGCCGACAAACTGGAGGCGAATTCCAACGAACTGATAAACGCGATCGTAAGGCTGAAGCCTTCTACCGCGAAAGGCATCTATGTAAAGGCTATTTCCATGGCTACCTCCATGAGCCCGGGACTGAGTGTTGACACAAAATCCGTTTTAAACTAAGCGCCATGACCAAGACACAAAAAAACGAAGCCATAGAAGTACTGAAAGAGAAGTTTTCTGAGTACAATAATTTTTACCTGGCGGATTCTTCCTCACTGAACGTAGCGCAGATCAACTCCCTGCGTCACATCTGCTTTGAAAAGCAGGTCGAGATGAAGGTAGCGAAGAATACGCTGATCCGTAAAGCGCTCGAATCCCTCAATAACGAGCATTATGCCGGCATTTATGATTCCCTTCACGGGCAGACGGCGATCATGTTTTCGGAGAACGCCAAGCAACCGGCGGTGATTATCAGCGGATTCCGCAAGAGTAATAATTCCGAGAGGCCCGTACTGAAGGCCGCCTTTATCGACACCGATGTATATATCGGTGACCAGCAGCTGGAAACACTGAGCCGGCTTAAATCCAAGCAGGAGCTGGTGGGCGAAATCATCTCGATGTTGCAGTCCCCCGCTAAAAACGTGTTGGGTGCATTGCAGTCGGGCGGCAATAAGCTGGCCGGCATCTTGAAGACGCTGGAGGAAAGAACAGCGTAAAATAAAGTACCCGGCGGCATTCGCCGGTCAAAAGAGGCTTCCAAGTTTCATCATAAATTAATTTGTAATCATTTTTTAAAACAATTGTTAAAATGGCTGATTTAAAAGAATTTGCTGAACAACTGGTTGGTTTAACCGTTAAGGAAGTGAGCGAACTGGCACAGATCCTGAAAGACGAATATGGTATCGAGCCGGCCGCCGCCGCTCCCGTGATGGTTGCAGGCGCTGCTGGTGGCGGAGAAGCCGCCGCCGAAGAGAAGACCGCTTTCGACGTAATCCTGAAAGCTGCCGGACCCAACAAACTGAATGTTGTTAAAATAGTAAAGGAGATCACCGGACTCGGCCTCAAAGAAGCCAAGGAACTGGTGGACGGCGCTCCCAAGCCTATCAAGGAAGGTGTTGCAAAGGCGGAAGCCGATGAAGCATCTGCCAAGCTGAAGGAAGCCGGTGCTGAAGTGGAAGTTCAGTAAGTTTCAGCAATATCTGTATTACTGCATACTACCGTCTTTCGCCTGAGCGATGATTTTCTGAAGTAGTATTCGGGTCAAAAGTGCCCCCGGCACTTTTGACCTTTTTCCCTATTCATACGTGTCTTAATTCTGAACGCGAAATATGTCTCAAAAAACAGTCCTAACCAACGGAAGGATCAATTTCGGAAAAATAAAGCAGGTAGCGGAAACACCTGATTTGTTGGCGATACAGATCCAATCCTTTAAAGACTTTTTCCAGTTGGAAACCACACCTGACAGGCGCATAGATGAAGGCCTGTTCAATGTGTTTAACGAGAATTTTCCGATTAATGATACCCGGAATATCTTCAACCTGGAATTCCTGGATTACTACGTGGATCCGCCCCGCTACAGCATTGAAGAGTGTATCGAGCGCGGCCTGACCTACGCGGTACCCCTGAAAGCGAAGCTGCGTCTCAGCTGTAATGATGAGGAGCATGTTGACTTTCAGACCATCGTTCAGGATGTTTTTCTCGGGAATATCCCTTACATGACCCCGCGGGGCACCTTTGTGATCAACGGCGCCGAAAGGGTGGTCGTTTCACAGTTACACCGTTCACCCGGTGTGTTTTTCGGACAGTCCGTTCACCCGAACGGCACCAAGATCTATTCCGCCCGCGTGATCCCTTTCAAGGGTGCCTGGATGGAGTTCGCCACGGACATCAACAATGTGATGTACGCCTACATCGACCGGAAAAAGAAATTTCCGGTGACGACGCTTTTGCGTTCCATCGGATATGAAACCGACAAGGATATCCTGGAACTGTTCGGCATGGCCGATGAAGTAAAGGCTGACCGCAAAACCCTGGAAAAGTTCCTGGGTAAGAAGCTTGCCGCCCGTGTACTGAGAAGCTGGGTAGAAGATTTTGTGGATGAGGATACCGGTGAAGTAGTATCCATCGAGCGGAATGAAGTGGTGCTGGAACGTGACAGCATCCTGGATGAAGCGAATGTTGACCTGATCCTGGAGATGGGCACTGAAACCGTTTTCCTTCAGAAGGAAGAGGTAAGCGGCGACTATTCCATCATTTACAATACACTGAATAAAGACACCTCCAACTCGGAGCTGGAAGCCGTACAGCACATCTACCGCCAATTGCGCGGTTCCGATGCGCCGGATGACGAGACAGCCAGGGGGATCATCGATAAATTATTCTTCTCCGACAAGCGTTATGATCTCGGGGAAGTAGGCCGTTATAAGATCAACCGCAAACTGAACCTGGATACCAAGCTTGAGACCAAGGTATTGACCAAGGAGGATATTATCTCCATCATTAAATACCTGGTACGGCTGACCAACGGCAAGGCGGAGATCGATGACATTGATCACCTGAGCAACCGCCGGGTACGGACGGTGGGAGAGCAGTTGTACGCCCAGTTCGGCGTCGGACTGGCCCGCATGTCCCGTACGATCCGCGAAAGGATGAATGTCCGGGATAATGAAGTGTTTACGCCGGTGGATCTGATCAACGCGCGTACGCTTTCCTCCGTGATCAATTCATTTTTCGGGACTTCGCAGTTGTCACAGTTCCTGGATCAGACCAACCCCCTGTCGGAGATCACCCACAAGCGAAGGGTATCCGCACTCGGGCCTGGTGGCCTGAGCCGCGAGCGCGCAGGTTTCGAGGTGCGTGACGTACATTACTCCCATTATGGCCGTCTGTGTACCATTGAGACACCGGAAGGACCTAACATCGGTCTGATATCGACTTTATGCGTACATGCGAAGATCAACAGCATGGGCTTTATCGAGACGCCTTACCGCAAGGTGAAAGAGGGTAAGGTGGACCTGACCCATATTGAATACCTGAGTGCAGAAGAAGAGGATGAGGCCCGTATCGCGCAGGCGAACGCGCCCCTTGATGAAAAGGGCAACCTGGTCAATGACAAGGTGAAGGCCCGTGAGACGGGTGATTTCCCGGTACTCGACAGAAGCGATGTGCAGTTCATGGATATCGCCCCCAACCAGATCGTCGGATTGAGCGCTTCGCTGATTCCGTTCCTGGAGCACGATGATGCCAACCGCGCCCTGATGGGATCAAACATGCAACGTCAGGCGGTACCGCTGATCATTCCGCAGGTGCCCATCGTGGGTACCGGCCTGGAAGGAAGAGCCGCCCGCGACTCCCGTCTGCAGATCATCGCCGAAGGCAACGGCGTCGTGGAATATGTAGATGCCAATGAGATACATGTCCGCTACGACCGGGATGAGGTGCAGAAACTGGTTTCCTTTGAAGGTGACCTGAAGGTCTATACGCTCACCAAATTCAAGAAAACCAACCAGAGTACCTGTATGAACCTGCGGCCCTGCGTAAAGAAGGGCCAGAAAATAAAGGAAGGTGATTTCCTGACGGAAGGATATGCTACCAAAGACGGTGAACTGGCCCTCGGGCGAAACCTTAAAGTGGCCTTCATGCCCTGGAAAGGATATAATTTCGAGGATGCCATCGTGATCTCGGAACGCGTGGTACGCGAGGATCTGTTTACCTCCGTGCATATTGACGGCTATGAGCTGGAAGTACGAGAGACTAAACTGGGCCCTGAAGAACTGACACCCGACATTCCCAATGTGAGCGAAGAGGCTACCAAGGACCTGGATGGCAACGGCGTGATCCGCGTGGGCGCCCATGTGAAGGAAGGGGATATCCTGATCGGTAAGATCACGCCAAAGGGAGAAAGCGATCCGACGCCGGAGGAAAAACTTTTGCGTGCCATCTTTGGTGACAAGGCCGGGGACGCGAAGGACGCTTCCCTGAAAGCACCCCCCTCTACGGAAGGGATCGTGCTGGAGAAAAGGCTTTTCGCGCGGGTGAAGAAGGACAAAAGCATCAAGGTCCAGGAGAAGGCAGCCCTGGAGAAGCTGGAGAAAGTGCACAAGAAGAATGTGGAAGATCTGAAGAATGTGTTGCTGGAAAAGCTGCAGCATCTTCTAAAGGACAAGGAGAGCTCCGGTGTCACCAATAACTTCGGGGAAGTCCAGATAGCCAAAGGGTCCAAGTTTACGGTCAAGAGCCTTACCGGTATTGACTACCTGAATGTGAATCCGCTAGAATGGACCGGAGATGAAAAGACCAACAACCTGATCAATGTGCTGTTGCACAACTACAGCATCAAATACAATGAGGAGCTCGGCCGTTACAAACGGGAGAAGTTCAATATCTCCATCGGGGATGAGCTTCCCGCCGGCGTACTGAAACTGGCCAAGGTATATCTTGCCAGCAAGCGTAAGCTGAAGGTAGGGGACAAGATGGCGGGACGCCATGGTAACAAGGGCATCGTGGCCAAGATCGTCCGTGATGAGGATATGCCCTTCCTGGAAGACGGCACACCGGTGGATATCGTTCTGAACCCGCTGGGGGTACCTTCCCGCATGAACATCGGTCAGATCTATGAGACCGTGCTGGGCTGGGCCGGTGAAAAGATGGGTGTGAATTTTGCGACGCCGATCTTTGACGGAGCCAACAAAGATGAGATCGCCGGATGGATAGAAGACGCGAAACTGCCCAGCTTCGGGCATACGTTCCTGTATGACGGAGAGACCGGCGAGCGTTTTGACCAGAAAGCCACGGTCGGCATCATCTATATGCTGAAGCTGCACCACATGGTGGATGATAAAATGCACGCGCGCTCCATAGGGCCCTACAGCCTGATCACACAACAACCCCTCGGTGGTAAGGCGCAGTTCGGCGGCCAGCGTTTCGGGGAAATGGAAGTGTGGGCACTGGAAGCTTATGGTGCGTCCAATATCCTGCAGGAGCTCCTGACCATTAAATCAGACGATATCGTCGGCAGGGCCAAGGCTTATGAAACGATTGTGAAAGGCGAGAACCTGCCCAAGCCCGGTGTACCGGAATCGTTCAATGTGCTGATACATGAATTGCGCGGTTTGGGACTGGATCTGAAGTTTGAATAAAAGGAAGTTGCCGGCCCTGGGAACAGTCCCGGCATCCCCTGAGATTTTGATCTTTATTTAGTATGACCGGTGATTATTAGTAATGAACGGTCAGCAACCAACAGCTAAAAGCTATAACTAATGGCGCTTAAAAAAGAAAATCGTCCAAAATCCAATTTCAGCAAAATCACCATTACACTTTCTTCTCCGGATGTTATCCTGGAGCGGTCTTATGGTGAAGTGCTGAAGCCGGAGACCATCAACTACCGGACCTACAAGCCGGAACGTGACGGACTTTTTTGTGAACGCATTTTTGGCCCGGTAAAGGACTATGAATGTTATTGCGGAAAGTATAAGCGTATCCGTTATAAGGGGATCGTGTGCGACAGGTGCGGTGTGGAAGTAACCGAAAAGAAGGTGCGTCGCGAACGCATGGGGCACATCAAACTGGTGGTGCCCGTTGTGCATATCTGGTATTTTAAATCACTGCCCAATAAGATCGGCTATTTGCTGGGCGTGAGTTCCAAGAAGCTTGAATCCATTGTTTACTATGAGCGTTATGTGGTGGTTCAGCCCGGTGTATGCGAGGATAAGATTGCCAAGATGGACCTGCTGACCGAGGAGGAATACCTCGATACGCTCGAAACACTTCCCAAAGACAACCAGTTGTTGCCTGATGAAGACCCGAATAAATTTATCGCCAGGATGGGTGCCGAGGCAGTGCACATGTTGCTGTCCCGCATCGACCTGGACGGGCTTTCTTATCAGTTGCGCAACCAGGCAGCCACCGAAACATCCCAGCAACGCAAGGCCGAGGCGCTCAAGCGTCTCAGTGTTGTGGAAGCCTTCCGGGATGCCAACGGCCGTATAGAGAACCGTCCTGAATGGATGGTGATGCAGTATATCCCGGTGATTCCGCCGGAATTGCGCCCGCTGGTTCCCCTGGATGGCGGACGTTTCGCCTCTTCGGACCTCAATGATCTGTACCGCCGCGTGATCATCCGTAACAACCGTTTGAAACGCCTGATGGAGATCAAGGCCCCCGAGGTGATCCTGCGTAACGAGAAAAGAATGTTGCAGGAGGCAGTGGATTCTCTCTTTGATAATTCCCGGAAATCCAACGCGGTAAAAGCCGAAGGTGGCCGCGCCCTGAAGTCGCTGAGCGATGTGCTGAAAGGCAAACAGGGGCGTTTCAGGCAGAACCTGCTCGGAAAGCGCGTGGATTACTCAGGCCGTTCGGTGATTGTAGTAGGCCCCGAGCTGAAATTGCATGAATGCGGAATTCCCAAGGACATGGCCGCGGAACTGTTCAAACCCTTTATCATTCGCAAACTGATCGAAAGGGGTATTGTCAAGACCGTAAAATCCGCCAAGAAACTGGTGGACCGCAAAGAAGCCGTCGTTTGGGATATCCTCGAAAACATATTGAAAGGGCATCCGGTCATGCTGAACCGCGCCCCGACCCTGCACAGGCTTTCCATCCAGGCTTTCCAGCCTAAACTGGTGGAGGGCAAAGCCATACAGCTGCACCCGTTGGTATGTAGCGCGTTCAACGCCGATTTTGACGGTGACCAGATGGCGGTGCATGTTCCCTTAAGCAGTGCGGCTATCCTGGAAGCCCAGCTGTTAATGCTCTCTTCCCACAATATCCTGAATCCGCAGAATGGTACTCCCATTACGCTGCCTTCACAGGACATGGTGTTGGGACTGTATTACATCACCAAAGGAAAGAAATCAACTGATGAACTGACCGTAAAAGGGGAGGGCAAGAAATTCTATTCCCCCGAGGAAGTGCTGATCGCTTATAACGAGCACCAGTTGGACCTGCACGCATGGATCCATGTGAAGGTGAACGTGCTGAATGAAAATGGCGAGCTGGAAAAGAAGTTGGTGGAGACCACGGTGGGACGCGTATTTTTCAACCAGGCGGTACCCAAGGAAGTGGCCTTTATCAATCAGCTGCTGACCAAAAAATCCCTGCGTGAGATCATCGGCAACATCATCAAGCAGACCAATGTGCCGAAAACTGCGAAGTTCCTTGATGACATCAAAGAGCTGGGTTTCCGCATGGCTTATAAAGGCGGCCTGTCGTTTAATATCAATGACCTGATCGTACCCGATAAGAAGCATGACCTGATCGAATCGGCGCAGGCTGAGGTGGATGAGGTGTGGGATAACTATAACCTGGGTTTGATCACCAACAACGAACGTTACAACCAGATCATCGATATCTGGTCGCGTGTCGATACCCGGGTGACCGAAACGCTGATCCGGGAATTGTCGGACGACAAACAGGGTTTTAATTCTGTTTACATGATGCTTGATTCCGGGGCCCGTGGTTCCAAACAACAGATCAAGCAGCTGGCCGGTATTCGTGGCCTGATGGCCAAGCCGCGTAAGAGCGGGTCGACAGGATCGGAGATCATTGAAAACCCCATCCTGGCAAACTTTAAGGATGGACTAAGCGTACTGGAATACTTTATTTCCACCCATGGTGCCCGTAAGGGTCTGGCGGATACGGCACTTAAAACGGCCGATGCGGGTTACCTGACCCGCCGTTTGGTGGATGTAGCCCAGGACGTGGTCATCAACGAGGAAGATTGCGGCACGCTTCGCGGGATCGCGATCAGTGCCTTAAAGGATAATGAAGAAACGGTAGAGCCTTTGTACGACCGTATTTTGGGTCGTACTTCCCTGCACGATGTATATCATCCGCTGACCGAGGAATTACTGGTGGAAGCGGGCAAGGAGATCTCAGAGGAGATCGCCCAGAAAATAGAGGACAGCGGCATCGATACGGTGGACATCCGTTCGGTACTGACTTGCGAGAGCCGCCGTGGTGTTTGTGTAAAATGTTATGGTAAGAATCTGGCCAGTGGTTACACCACCCAGAAAGGAGATGCGGTCGGCATCATCGCTGCGCAGTCCATCGGTGAGCCGGGAACCCAGCTGACGCTGCGTACCTTCCACGTGGGTGGTATTGCGGGCTCCACTACGGTGGATTCCCAGTTGATCGCCAAGTTTGAGGGAACCATCCATTTTGACGGTTTACGCGCGACGGACTATGTGAACCAGGAAGGAGACAATGTACAGGTGGTGATCGGACGTACCGGGGAGGTCAGGATCGTTGATCCCAAAAGCGATCGCCTGCTGACGACCCATAACATTCCCTATGGCGCCACGCTGATGGTGAAGGATGGGCAGAAGGTGACCAAAGGTGAACTGATCTGCAGTTGGGATCCTTTCAACGCGGTGATCATCTCAGAAATTACCGGTAATGTGGTTTTTGAAAACATCATCGAAGGCATCACCTACCGTGAAGAGGCCGATGAACAGACCGGTCACCGTGAGAAGGTAGTCATCGAAACCAAAGATAAAACGAAAATACCATCGCTGGTCATAGAGAAGGGCAAGGTGCAGAAATCCTATAACCTGCCTGTCGGCTCCCACGTCACCATTGGTGAAGGAGAAGGCGTGCAGTCGGGACAGGTGCTGGTGAAGATACCGCGCGTGCTGGGCAAACTGAAAGATATCACCGGTGGTCTTCCCCGCGTAACGGAATTGTTCGAAGCAAGGAATCCTTCCAACCCCGCTATTGTCAGCGAGATCGATGGCGTGGTTTCCTTTGGGAACATCAAACGGGGTAACCGGGAGATCATCATTGAGGCGAAAGACGGCGTGGTAAAGAAATACCTGGTGCCGTTGACGCGTCACATCCTGGTACAGGAAAGTGACTTTATAAAAGCGGGGACCTCCATGTCGGAAGGTGCCACCGCTCCGGCCGATATCCTGAAGATCAAGGGACCGCATGCGGTTCAGGGTTACCTGGTCAATGAGATCCAGGAGGTATACCGCCTGCAGGGTGTGAAGATCAACGACAAGCACATCGAGGTGATCGTACGCCAGATGATGCGGAAAGTGAAGATCGAAGATCCCGGCGATACCAAGTTTCTGGAAGGGGATACCGTGGACAAGTTTGAATTTTTCGAGGAGAACGATCAGATATTTGATAAAAAGGTGGTGACCGAACCGGGTGATTCCGCGACGCTCAAGGCCGGACAGATCGTAAGCCTGCGCCAGTTAAGGGAGGACAATTCACAACTGCGCCGTACCGATAAAAAGATCGTGGAATACCGTGACGCCCAGCCTGCGACTTCCAGTCCGCTGCTGCTGGGGATCACCAAGGCGTCCCTGGGAACACACAGCTGGATATCCGCTGCGTCGTTCCAGGAAACAACCAAGGTATTGTCACAGGCGTCCATTAACGCCAAACAGGACGATATGCTGGGATTGAAGGAGAATGTGATTACGGGTCATCAGATCCCGGCCGGAACGGGCCTCCGGGAATTTGAGAATATCATCGTGGGTTCCAAAGAAGAATATGATTTGCTGGTGGCTTCCAAGGAAGTGTTGGAGTATGACGAAGAAGAGTAAGGGAAGCCGCTAACTCCAAAGAGGAGTAAGGAGCTGAAAGATCAACTTCTTACTCCTTTTTTTATCGTGATGTACTTGGGCAACAGGTGCAGGCAGTTAGGGGTCGAGGCCAACCGGTCAGACCCAGGGTGTTGCGTTATTGAATGATTAAAAGTTTCAGGTATGAAGAAGTTATCCATCGCGGTCAATGTGGTCCTTATTATTTTGGTGGCGATCTTATTTTATCTGCATTTTTCCACACCACGTCCGGCTTATGCCGGTGTGACGCCGGGCGGCCGTGACAGTTCCGCGCAGACCACTTTGCGGATTGCGTTTGTCAACCTGGATTCCCTGGAAAACAATTATGGCTATTTTCAGCAAAAGAGTAAAGAGCTGGCCAAAAAACAACAGGATATCCAGACCGATCTGGGTAAGCGCGCCCAGGAAATCCAGGATGAGATAGCGGACTTGCAGAAGAAGGCACCCACCATGACGCAGTCTCAGGGCGAGGCCGCTCAGAAAAGCATTCTTCAAAAAAGACAGGACCTGCAGCAAAGGGAGCAGAACCTGCGACAGAAATTCCTGGAGGAGCAACAAGCGTTCAATACAGACCTGCATGCGCGCCTGGACGGCTTCCTCAAAAAGTACAACGCTGACAAGCACTATACCTACATCCTGTCCTATTCCGAACAGGCATCCGATATCCTGTATAAGGACGCTGCTTACGACATCACGGCTGATGTGATCCGGGGCCTGAATGCTGAGCAGGATAGTGGGAAATAATCTCTTTTAAAAGGGTAACTTTTCTTGTTAAAAAATATGGTTTAGAGATAACGCGAAGGCAGGTGCTTTCGCGTTTTTTAGTGCGTCAGGCGTGTTTATCACGCTATAGGGTGCAAGTCCCGAATACGCTTTGCAGCAGGGAGTATTAGCCAAGGGCAAGGGTGTCGCGGGCGACTGCGAATCTGAAGGAAGCCGGAGGCAAACGTTTGAGCCTGCGAACAGAAATCGCATAGAAGGCGGAGCAATGAGGGTGAAGTTGCAAAACAAACAAAAGCCCGATACTGT
>DASULB010000463.1:0-3657 GCA_036278455.1 Chitinophagaceae bacterium
ATACCCGAACGGATCGGGGAACCCTCGGTTTTCAGCCATGTGGTCTATATCATCAAAGAAAACAGGACCTATGACCAGGTGTTGGGAGACATGAAGGAAGGAAACGGCGATTCATCGCTTTGTGTATTCGGCGCCAGGGTAACACCCAATGAACATAAGTTAGCAAGGGATTTCTGTCTGCTGGATGATTTCTATGTATCGGGGAAATGCTCCGCTGAAGGGCATCAATGGGTGGATGCCTCCATGGTAACGGATTACGTGGAGAAAAATGTCAGGGCCTGGTTCAGAAGTTATCCGCATGTTCAAACTGATGCGATGGTGTATGATAAGCACGGCTTCATCTGGAATAATGCGCTGGACCATGGAAAAACCGTCAGGATATACGGGGAGGCTGCGACCCCTCATTTCGATAATTCACTCAGCTGGAAAGATATTTATTCCCTTTACCAGGAGGGAAAGCCCTTCGCTTTCCACAACACGACGACGATATCCAGGGTAACGCCTATTCTAAGCAGTGCCTATCCGGGTTTTGATAATCATAAAATTACCGACCAGATCCGTGCCTCGGCTTTTATCCAGGAACTGCAACATTATGACAGCCTGCCGGGAGACCAGTGGCCCAACCTGATGATCATTGCTTTACCTGCTGATCATACGGCAGGCATGCGACCCGGGTTCCCTACCCCCGAGGCGATGGTGGCAGACAATGATTTAGCCTTAGGAAGAATCATTCAGGCCATCACAAAAAGCAGGTTCTGGGATTCAACCGCCATTTTTGTGACCGAAGATGATTCCCAGGGTGGCTGGGATCACCAGTCTGCATACCGCACAGGCGCATTCGTGATCAGCCCTTATTCCCATCTTCACCAGACGGTGCATGCGAATTACAACCAGACCAGTATGGTACGTACGATTGAGCAAATACTGGGGATCCCACCCATGAATGCGCTGGATGCTACCGCTACTCCGATGTATGACTGTTTTGACCACCAACCGGATACGACCACCTTTCAAATGGTACAGAATATGATTCCGCTTGATCAGATGAATGTAGCGATCAACCATTTAAAAGGCAAGGCCAGGCAAATGGCTATTTATTCCAATGAACACCAGTTTGATCATATTGATGGCGGTAATGATGATTTACTTAACCGGATTATCTGGTATGCGACGATGCAGAACAAGCCTTATCCTGACAGTCCTGTTGAGACGCCATAAGCAGGAAACGCTGCAGGAGGTTATTTTGAAGAGGCCTTTTTCGCCTGTTTAATTTGAAAAGATGCTGGTATGTAAAGAAAAAGATGGGACCATCACGGATATCCGCCCATCATCAGGTGAACCCATCCGCCGGTAAGTCTCTGGAAGCATTTCAGATAGACAAACCAGGCAGCGATTTCAAACAGAGAGTCCAAGCAGAGATCGCAAACAGAGATACCAGGCAGAGACTTGTAACCGGGTTCATAAAAGCATCCGCTCCATCACTGAAATTCTATGATTGAACGAATAAAGCATCATGAATAAACCATTCTGAATAAAGCATCATGAATAAAGCAAAAATTGCCCTTACATGCCTGATCGTTGCCGTTGTATGCATGTCAGTGTATGTGGTTACCCAAACGACCATCTTCGGTAAAAAGACGGTGGGCCGTCAGCCTGACGGCAGTGTCCTGGTCCCGTCCAACCAACTGTTACGTCCCGCGGGATTCCAGGTCTATCTGCCCGGCAGGCCGGTCGATCTGGCGCTGTCTCCGGATGGGAAATTATTGTTCGTCAAGAACAAGTCTTCCCTGGATCTCATCCGTATCAATGACAGGACCATCCTGCAGTCCCTTCCATACAAGCATAGCGGCGCCGCTTTTACCGGCATTTGCCTTTCAGCGGATGGCAGCCGGGTATTCGTGACGGACGCTACAGATCATGTGGATATTGCAGCACTGGATAAAACAGGTGTGCTGCGCTGGGAGCCACCGGTGGTCTTACCAAAACCCGCCATCGGAGGTCATCCGGCCCCGAGCGGACTTGCCCTGAATGCAGCGGGAGATAAACTGTATGTCACCCTTAGCAGAAGCAATGCGCTGGCGGTGGTGAACCTCAACGACACTGCCGCGGGGATCATCCAGATACCCGTGGGGATGGCACCCTATGATGTCCTCATCGCCTCTTCCGGAAAGGCCTACGTCAGTGACTGGGGCGGCAGGCGTCCCCGTAAAGGAGAGACCACCTACAACTCATCCGGCTCCGAGATATTGGTCGATCCGAAAACAGGGGTCGCGAACAGCGGTACCATTTCAGTCATCGACCTCACCCGGAATAAACAGGTAAAATCCATTACCGTAGGGCTGCACCCTGCCGGGATGGCCCTGAGTCCGGCCCAAGACAAGCTATATGTTGCCTGCGCCAATAGTGATGTTGTCTCCGTCATTGACACAAAAACCGACCGGGTGATCGACACGATTTCGGTGCATGCACAAAAGGACATTCCCTTTGGCAGTGCACCCAACGCACTCTGTGTCTCGCCCGATGGCAGGTACCTGTATGTGGCCAATGGTTCGGAGAACGCCATCTGTGTGATACAAACCGCCTCCCCCGCACAGGTGATCGGCTACATCCCTACCGGGTGGTACCCCGGTGATGTGATACTGAATAAAACGGGAAAAACCCTTTATGTCGCCAACGTAAAAGGGGTGGGTTCGCTTAACCAGAAAACAAACCGGCACGGACACAATTCTCATGATGTTCTGGGAACGGTTTCTATCATCCCGGTGCCGGGGGGCACAGCACTCAACAAGATGACCGGCGTGGTGCACCAGAACAATTCCTATGGCCGGATGATGGCAAAGCTGCATCCAACAGAAGGAAGTAAAGACAAGGTGCCGGTACCCTGGCGGCCGGGACAGACTTCCATCTTTAAGCATGTGGTATACATCATCAAAGAAAACCGTACATACGATCAGGTGCTGGGTGACATGCCGCAAGGTAACGGGGACACCAGCCTGGTGGAATTCGGCAGCAACATCACACCCAATCACCATCTTTTGGCAAATGATTTTGTATTGATGGACAACTATAACTGCAGCGGTATTTTAAGTGCCACAGGCCATCAATGGACCGACGAGGCATACGTGACCGATTATTTAGAGAAGGCCTACGGAGGATGGACCCGCAGTTATCCTTATGATGGAGATGATGCTTTGGCCTATGCCAGTTCGGGTTTTATATGGGATAATGTCCTGGAACATGGCTTAACCTTCCGTGATTATGGTGAGTTTGTACACAACTTCATTACCCCTGCATCCGCCAGCTTCTCGGACATCTATAGCGATTACACGAATAAGACCAATAAAATTGGTATCCGGGCCAAGGCGACCGTCGCACAACTGGAGCCCTATATCTGTTCCGCCTATGCCGGATTCATCCTGAAGGTACCCGATCAATACCGTGCTTCAGCATTCATCGAAGAATTGAACCGGTATGAGAAAAATGATGACTTCCCAAACTTTATCATCATGGAACTGCCAAATGACCATACTTCAGGTACACGGCCGGGTAACCCGACGCCTCAGGCTGCTGTTGCTGACAACGATCTGGCACTGGGCCGCATCGTGGAGGCCATTTCCCACAGTAAATTCTGGAAGGAGACCTGCATTTTTGTAACCG
>DASULB010000464.1:0-8306 GCA_036278455.1 Chitinophagaceae bacterium
AGCCTCCATCTCACCCAAACAGAGATAAAGGAGGTCATCGCGTTTATAAAGAGCCTGAATAGCCGCTGAACAAGAAAGAACAGTTTCTTCCTGCGCCGGGGGGAAACTGCAGCTTCCGGGATGAAAAAAAACGATAGGATCGGCATCGGGGCATCGCCTTTTAAATTTTGAGGCGCTTAGGGATATACGCCTATACATATATAGAGTTTCTTCTATCCTTACCAGGGAGCGCTGTTTTGCCCTGTTTTCACCCCCGACAGGGCTTCCGTTCATGGCTGCCCTGCATCGCTTCGCAACCGTTCCTGGCAAGGCGATGAGCACTTTGGGCGGCCGAAACTGCTCCAAGGGTGGTCTTATTTCCTTTTCCGGTATCTTTGATGGGGTGTTTATGGCCGATGATGCGGAATTAGTGCCTGCAATTCTTACCTTTGCCCCTTGAATTATGGCTGCCAACCAATTAAAAACCACCAAATCTGAACCTGCAGCAAAACGCAGTGCCGCGGTAAAGAAGGATGCGTTAAAGAAGGACAAGAAACCTGATGTAAACGTGAAAAGCCTGGTAAAGGATGAACGTACGCACAAGGTGCTGGGAATGTTTTGGCTGCTGGTGGCCCTGTACCTTTTTATAGCTTTTACTTCTTATCTGTTTACCTGGAAAGCCGACCAGGATAAAGTATTTCAGTATTCTTCAGATGTGCTTTTCCGGGAGGATGTGCACATGGAAAACCTGCTGGGAAGGCTGGGGGCCTTTACTTCCCACCTGTTCTTTTACAAAGGGGTGGGGATCGCCTCTTACCTGTTTTGTTTCCTGTTCCTTATTTTGGGCATTAATGCCATCGTAGGCCGCCGTGTCTTCAGGATAGGACGCAATATCCGTTATATCATTTTTGGGCTGGTCTTTCTCTGCACGGCTTTCTCCTTTGCATTGCACTTTGCGGAATTTCCGTGGGGAGGTGCCATCGGCAATACCATCAGCCATTGGCTCAACGGATTTCTGGGTAAACTGGGCACCGCGCTGCTACTCGTCGCACTGGGGCTTGCTTACCTGGTATGGCGCTTTAATTTCGATTTTAAATCGCCCCGGTTGCCCCGCATCAAAGCACCCGGGACGGCAAAATTGGTCGTCCCTTATTCCCAGGGGATCGATGATACCGCGGACAGCGAACAGGAAGTGGTTCCGCAACCACTAGGCCGTACGAACGGGTTGGAAGGAGAGCAGAAAATGGATGCTTCCCGGGTAAAGCAAGGGGAGCTGTCGGCAGACGATGGCATCAGGTTGATCCAGAAGGAGGGCCGGGAAGCGGAAAATGCGGCTGCAGGAACACCGGCAGACGGAGAGGACGGGGAGGACGGGTCCGTCCTTCCAAAGACGGCTGGCAGCTTTACGGGGAAGAAAGCAAAGGGATCATCCGATCCGGACGATTTGGAGCTGGAAATCAAACCCGGCCATGAAGACAAGCCGGAAACGATATCGGATAAGGCAGGAAAGCTGGTGAAAGCACAGGGATTATACGAACCCACGCTTGACCTGCAGGATTACCGCCATCCTTCCTTCGACTTTCTGGAGAACTATGGCGGCGATAAGATCATCCATGACAATGATGAGCTGGAGAACAACAAACGGCAGATCATTGAGACACTCAGCAATTATGATATCTCCATACAAAAGATAACGGCTACGGTCGGCCCCACGGTGACCCTTTATGAAATCGTTCCGGCGGCGGGGATCCGGATCTCCCGGATCCGCAACCTGGAAGATGACATCGCACTGAGCCTTGCGGCCCTGGGTATTCGCATCATCGCCCCCATCCCCGGAAAAGGGACGATTGGCATAGAGGTGCCCAATGTAAAACGCAGCATCGTATCGATGAAGACCCTGCTGGCGACCGATAAATTTCAGCACAGCCGCATGTTGCTTCCCATTGCGCTCGGCAAAAAGATCGACAACGAAAATTTCATCGTGGACCTGACCACCATGCCGCACCTGCTGATGGCCGGTGCCACGGGTCAGGGTAAATCGGTTGGTATCAATGCCATCCTGGTTTCTTTGTTGTATAAGAAACATCCCTCCCAATTGAAGCTTGTGCTGGTCGATCCCAAGAAAGTGGAGCTTTCCATTTACCGCGTGATCGAAAAACATTTCCTGGCAAAATTACCGGGCGAGGAAGACGCCATTATTACCGATACCAAGAAAGTGGTCCATACCCTCAACGCCTTATGTATTGAAATGGACAACCGTTATGACCTGCTGAAGGAAGCGGGCGCACGGAACATCAAGGAATACAACGACAAATTCATTCATCGCCGGCTCAACCCCGAAAAAGGACATCAATACCTGCCGTTTATCGTGCTGGTCGTCGATGAGTTCGCCGACCTGATCATGACAGCCGGCAAAGAAATAGAAATGCCCATCGCCAGGCTGGCACAGCTGGCACGTGCGGTGGGGATTCACCTGGTCATTGCCACCCAACGGCCTTCGGTGAACATCATCACCGGGATCATCAAGGCCAATTTCCCTGCCCGCATCGCCTTTAAGGTGAGTTCCAAGGTGGACTCCAGGACCATCCTGGATATGGGAGGCGCCGAACAGCTCATCGGTAAGGGCGACATGCTGATCTCCTATAACGGCGAGATTACGCGCCTGCAGTGCGCCTTTGTCGATACCCCCGAGGTGGATAAGGTCGTGGAGTTTATCGGGGAACAACCGGGCTATCCGGAGGCCTTCATGCTGCCCGAATACGTGGACGAAAAGGAAATGGAGAAAAAGGCTGACAGCGGGGAAAAGGACCCTCTTTTTGAAGAAGCGGCCCATGTGATTGTACTCACCCAGCAGGGTTCCACTTCGCTTTTGCAGCGCAGGATGAAGCTGGGCTATAACCGCGCGGGAAGGTTGATGGATCAACTGGAAGCGGCGGGTATCGTAGGAGCCAATGCAGGGAGCAAGGCCAGAACGGTGCTGGTCAAAACAGAAGCGGAACTGCATGAGTTATTACAACAAAGTATTTAGGTAAGGAAGCTGAATAAGGCATCCCGGAGGGGGCGCCTGTTGGCAGGGTATTTGCCATTATGATATAATAAAAAAATTAAATTGATTAAATCGAATTAAACAGAGCAAACAATGATCAAAAAAGAGATAACCCTGTTTTTAATTTTCCTTTTTGCGGTGGGACAATATGGTATGGCACAGCCTAAGACAAAATACGGGCAAAGTGATCCCCAGGCCAAGAAAATACTGGATGCCGTCAGCAAAAAGTTCAAGACCTATACCAGCGTGAAGGCGGATTTTAAACTGAAGATAGCAACGACGGATAATAAGGTGCTGGATACAAAAAAAGGGACCGTGCTCTTAAAGGGAAATAAGTACCATGTTGATCTGAACGGGCAGGAAGTGTATTGCGATGGCAAGACTGTCTGGACCTATAACAAAGACACCAAGGAAGTGCAGGTCAACGATTACCAGCCCAGCGAGGGCTCCATATCTCCCTCCAATCTGTTTACCAATTTTTACGACAAGGATTTTCTGTACCGCCTCAGGGCTACCTCCAAGCTGAATGGCCGGCCGGTCGACGTGATCGAGATGACGCCGCTTGATAAATCAAAACCTTATTTTAAGGTGATTGTGCTGGTGGATAAGCGAAATATGAATCTGCTGAGCACCGAGATATTTGAAAAGGGCGGTAACCGTTACACCTATGAAGTATCGAAATTTACCCCTAATGCTTCCGCAAAAGAGAGTGATTTTGTATTCGATACCAAAGCCCATCCGGGCGTGGAAGTGGTTGATCTGAGGTGACCCTTAATTCATCATTAACACATTGATGCTGCGTTGCAGGATGTTAAAGGCAATTTCCGCCATCAGGTTTTCCCTGTCCAGTGTCGGATTTACTTCTGTGATCTCAAAACAACAGATCTTTCGGTGCTGCATGAACTTTGAGATCAGGTCTTCGGCTTCACGTTCCCGCAAGCCGCCCCTGACGGGCGTACCGGTGCCTTTGGAAATGGAGGAATCCAGGCTGTCCACATCAAAGGAAATATAGATCAGATCGCAATCCTTTAAATAACGTAAAGCGCTCCGCGCGACGTTTTCCGCGCCCTTTCGGCGCACCTCGGCCGTAGGGATGACCTTCATCCCGTATTTTTTGATCAGAGATTCCTCTTCCTTTTCATAATCACGCAACGAGATAAAAACAACATCGCCGGGCGATACTTTCCTGCTGATCTTACCGGTGTGCTTCAGCTGATCCCAGTATTTGGCGGTTTGCTCATCCAGGTCGTGCACCCGGCATTCCAGGTTGTCTTCGCCAATGGTGGCGGCCAGGGACATGCCATGGAGGTTGCCGGAGGGGGTCGTGTAAGGTGTATGCAGGTCGGCATGGGCATCGATCCAGATCACCCCCAGCTTTGCTTTCGGATGAGCCATCCGGATGCCGGCAACGGTACCCCCGGCGGTACTGTGGTCGCCGGAAAGCACCACGGGAAACCAGTGGGCTTCGAGCGTTTCACAGACACTTTTGCCGACACGTTCATACAGGGCGACAACGCCCTTTATCCGTTTGGCATAAGGGGATTCAATGGGCTCGAACAACAGTTTGTTTTCAGTTTCGATCGTTTCGGTGGGGAAGTGGATGAAGAAATTGCTCATAAAATCAAGCGCGGCGATTTTGATGGCGTCCACGCCCAGACTGGCGCCGCGGGTGCCCGCGCCGATCTCGGATTTCACTTCGATGATCTTGATATTCTTCATATAAACAAACCTACATGATTTTATGGTCCTGCCCAAGATGCGGGCCAGGCGTGTAATTGCACAGTATATAACAGAACGGCGGATGGTTGAACGTTATTTAAAAAATACAGCCTAAGGCTATAATATTTTGTGCGTTACCGCATTTTAGGTGACGGACTTGTAATTTATAGGGGTGAAGTTTTTTCAGAGCTTGAATATCAGTAGGTTTGCAGTGGTTTTTAAATCAAACGCGATGGATTTTCAATTAACAGAGGAGCAACAAATGATCCGGCAGGCGGCCAGGGAGTTTGCACAGACCGAACTGTTACCAGGGGTAATAGAAAGGGATGAGCATCAGAAATTTCCTGCGGAGCAGATCAAAAAACTGGGTGAACTGGGTTTTATGGGCATGATGGTGCCTGCGCAGTACGGCGGCTCGGAACTGGACACGATCTCCTATGTGCTGGCCATGGAGGAAATATCCAAGGTAGATGCATCCGCATCGGTGTGCATGAGTGTGAATAATTCGCTGGTTTGCTGGGGACTGGAAGCTTACGCCACCGAAGCGCAGAAAGAAAAGTACCTGGTGCCGCTGGCAAAGGGAGAAGTGATCGGCGCTTTTTTGCTGAGTGAGCCGGAGGCCGGATCGGATGCCACATCACAACATACTGTTGCCGAAGACAAGGGAGATCATTACCTGTTGAACGGCACCAAGAACTGGATCACCAACGGCAATTCTGCTTCTACCTATCTGGTGATGGCCCAGACACATCCTGAGAAGGGAAGTCATGGCATCAATACGCTGATCGTCGAGAAATCCTGGCCCGGTGTGACCGTGGGGCCAAAGGAAAACAAAATGGGCATCCGCGGCAGCGACACCCACAGCATCATGTTCCAGGACGTGAAAGTGCCAAAAGAAAACAGGATCGGAGAAGACGGCTTTGGATTTAAGTTTGCCATGCGCACCCTGAACGGCGGAAGGATAGGCATTGCAGCGCAGGCACTTGGTATCGCGGCAGGCGCCTACGAAAGGTCGGTGGCTTATGCCAAAGAAAGAAAGGCCTTTGGCAGGGAGATCAGTAACCTCCAGGCCATACAGTTTAAACTGGCCGACATGGCCACCCGGATCGAGGCGGCGCGATTGCTTATATGGAAAGCCGCCTGGCAGAAGGATAACGGCCTGGAATATACGGAGAGCGCTTCGATGGCCAAGCTGTTCGCTTCAGAGACGGCGATGTGGGTGACGACCGAGGCCGTGCAGATCCATGGCGGTTATGGTTATGTAAAAGAATATCATGTGGAGCGTCTCATGCGTGACGCCAAGATCACACAGATTTATGAAGGTACCAGCGAAATACAGCGCCTTGTGATCAGCAGGTGCGTATTAAAATAGCTGCCTGCGGAATGAGCAGCCGTTCTAGACACTGCTGCCCTTGTCCGGGCTTACTTCTTTTTTAGTTCTTAACCTTATTGTTATCTTCACTTTTAGCACCATGGCAGCAAATATTGCGGAACTAAAGCGTATCCGGGAACTCGCCGAAAAGCATCATGCGAAGGTGGTCGCCGTATCTAAGACCAAACCGCCGGAGGATATCCTTGGCTTATATGAAGCGGGGCACAGGATCTTCGGAGAAAACTATGTGCAGGAGCTTCTGGAAAAGCAGCGGTCCCTCCCCTTGGATATCCGGTGGCATTTCATCGGACATCTCCAAAGCAATAAAGTAAAATACATTGCCTCCTTTATCCGCATGATCCATTCGGTGGATAACGCGAGACTGCTCAAGGAGATCAGCAAGCAGGCACAGAAGACCGGACGGGTAATTGATTGCCTTCTACAGATCCACATTGCAAAGGAGGAAACGAAATTCGGACTGGATGAAACAGAATTGATCCATTTGCTGGAAGAGGTGATGCTTCATCCTGCCAACTACCAGCACATCCGGTTGTGCGGCCTGATGGGCATGGCGACCAACACCCCGGACGAGAACGTGGTCCGGGAGGAATTCCACTATCTAAAAGCATTGTTCGATAAGATGGCGGAAAAATACATCAGCCACCCGGAACATTTCACGGAAATATCCATGGGGATGAGCAGTGATTATAGGCTGGCAGTGGAACAGGGTAGCACCTTGCTCAGGATCGGTAGTCTTCTGTTTGGTGAACGAAGTTATGGGCCGGCTTAAATGGAGACAAATGGTCCCCATGATCTGCACAACGCCCCCTTGCTTTTATAACGGCCGTCGTGGATGGAAACGGGTTTTCCTTTCAGGTCGGGAAAGGCATAAGAGAAGCCTGCTCGTTCCCGCTTTACAGGTCGTGAGCAAGGAGGTATCTGCCCGGACCTGCCGCCGCATGCGTTCCGATAACGGATCGAAACGCAGCGCGAAGCCTGGTTGCCCAATCTCTTCAAATATGTAAAGAGATAGGGTGTTTTCTAGCTACTTTTCTTGTGGCCATGCTATTTTCGTTACTTCTTTGATATCCCATCTAATTGAAAACTTTTAACAATCTGATGAAAAACAATTTCAGGCATTACCGCAGTCAATTCCATTTCTTTAAAGATCGCTTTATCCGGCAAGTTGTCCGCGACCTGATCCAAAAACCTTTGTAAATCATGCTTAATTTCCGGCGGCAATTTATATACTCGTTTTCTGTCAGCATAACAGCCAATCGAAACACATCATTCCTGTGTTTTTTTATTGCCTTTTATCATCCCCTTTTCCTGCTTTTATACGCTCCTCTATTTCCAGGCAGGCCTTTGCTTTCAGACAAATCAGCGCTTCCGTGTTAGCACGCTGTATGCCGTTTTCCAGGGCACTACGCTCGATCAAAAATGGTAAGAGTCATCATTCAATATAATGGCCGACAGGCTGCTTAAATCATCCCCTACAGGTATAGGCGTGAGATGATCCGCTTCATCAAAATCTAAGAGATCAGGATTGCGGGCGAAGAGTTCTATCTGCGTGGGAAATCTTCATTTTCTGGTTTGCTATGTTATTATATATAATTATCATATAATAATTTACCTCTCAGGTTTAAATAATAATTGTTCGCCGTTTCGCACATAGCTTGGTTCAAGGAAACCAGAAAGATGGGAACGCAATATTTGAAAAATTATAAAAGACAATGGCATAATAGTTCAGCTAACGCAAAGCGATCAGAAAGACTTAATAGTGCTTATATTATGCCTCTTTGTGGGCGATACATGTGATGAGCCTGTCAAAGAGTACTGTCCTGGAAATGTATAGGGGCGCATCCCATCCCGCCTGTTCCATATGGATGAGTCCAAAATATTGCATGAACCTCTCAAAGGTACGGAGTGAATAGCACCTTTCAGGAACCTTGATGGCATAAGGACCTTCCATATTGGAATAGGGGGCAATTAATTGGGGGAAGGCTTTAAAATATTTATCGGCATAGAAGCCGGCAGTCCGTTTCCGGTCACAATATTTATGCAGCAGGATGAGGGAGAATCCGGATCCTAACTGACCCACCTTGTCCATATCATAACGATCGAAGTACGCCCAATTAAACCGGCTGCAATAGTTCGCTATGAGTGTCCGAAAGAGTGCTTGGGGATCGG
>DASULB010000465.1:0-21337 GCA_036278455.1 Chitinophagaceae bacterium
GCCGGAAGTAGTGATTCGTCATCCAAACCCGTTGGCACCCTGTTTATGCTTGGACTTTCCGGGAGGCATCCGTAGATATCCGTAAAGTTTTTACCGGTTCACCCGAATTGATTGTATTGCAGACGGTGGATCACGTGGCGGAACCCATCCTGAAGATGCGATAGCAAGATCGTCTGTGACATGAAAAATAACACAAAAACCGATGGGAAGGACGCCTGATTCGACGGCCGCTGAGGCGTTTGTTCCACATCATGCGGAGATTTTATGTCATCGCTTTATTTGACAGTCATCTCCGGCCAAGGTCAACAGCCTGTTTTCAGTTCAAATCAAAGTCCCTCGGAAGACATGAGCGCGCTGGCATGGAATATGCCACCGTTTATAAAAATTTCACTCATGGCGACCACAACCACGCGTCCACAGAGGAAAACACGCACCGTTCAAAAGGCTGCCGGACGCTCCGCTTCCCAAAAACAGCCTGCCGGAAAAAAGGCAATGAAAAAAAAGAAGTCTTCCTCTTATGATGAACTCAAGGAATTTGAAGGCAGTCAGTATACGGGGATGAAAATAGGACGAGGGCATAAATGGTATTACGATGAAGGCATCTGGAAAGAAACCAAAATAACACCGGATCTATGGGAAATATCATACGCAGTCACTAAACGCAGATCCGGACATGCTCCCAAAGGTTCTGGTGTTCCTGTAGGAACACAGTATCATTGGTATATACTGGCGCATCAGCATGCGACCAAATTAAATGCGAATGATTACTCCACTTCCATGACCGGCATCAAGTACAAACTCGCCCATAAACGCGCCGGGAAAGATAAATGGAGCGCGACGGCCAAAACCCAACGCAAACACCTGGTGGGTTTACTGGAAGAAATGATCGCGCAGCTAAAAAAAGAGCCCATACCACTTGATATTGAATATAAGGATAAACAATATAAAGGAGAGGCGATTCCCATAAAACAGACTTGCCACGACGGGGTGTGCGATGAACTGGACATTACTTTGAACGATGAGAACCTTGGCATCATACGCTGCATGAAAAGCGGATGGAAAATGGATGCCATAAAAGACCAGGGACTCATCGATGCCATCGGTGACGAACTGTTTCTATGGTTTGAATAGCCGACCTCCCGCTTAAATAATCAGGTACGACACGATATCGGTATAGTTTTTTGTCTCCAGGAACGTTCCAGGTGCTTCAGCTACCATACTTAATGGCCGTCAAGAATAAACCTATTTGAAGACAGGACGACCCTTTCCCCGGAAAACGAGTGGAGCCTATAAAGCGCAGTGTGGAAAGAATGTAGAAATACCTTAAATTGTCGTGAATCATGGATACAGATGGCGTAATTTTCCAGTTGGAACAATTGCCACCTATCAAAAGCCCA
The DNA here is from genome assembly GCA_036278455.1 of Chitinophagaceae bacterium. Lineage (GTDB taxonomy): Bacteria > Bacteroidota > Bacteroidia > Chitinophagales > Chitinophagaceae > FW021-bin31. Next base: position 1,398 of record DASULB010000465.1, read on the forward strand.
TTGCGTTTCTCAATCTTTCAGGGTTGAAAATCAATAGGAATTTAACACTCTCTTGTCCTGAAGAGGCGTTATTATCTTTCCTATCTTCTGTGTCAGATAAGCGTTCCACGCTTCGGGATGGGTGATCTTATCGTACTGTTTTATAAATATCAATTGACATGGTCCACCTTCGTCAGATTTTATCTCTGCATACTTCGGAATGACGCCATCTACCGGATATCCGTCCTTTCCAAACGCGGTCAACCGCAAACCGCTTACCTTATTGATGGCGGACTCCAAAAAATCGGCTGCCTGCTCCCCGGCAAAAATACAAACACCCGGATTTACTTTTCCAATCAAATCGAAAAAAATCCGCCATCCGGCTTCAAAATCCATTTCTGAGGGCGTTTCATCTGCCGTCTCCAAAGACTTCTGAATAAAGTGATGGAATCCAACCTGCCCCCAAAATTCTTTATAATCTATGTTGTCTTCCCCCAAAATGGATTTGGTCAGACTGGAAAATTCTTTCCTGTACCAATCATTGCCCTCCATGGTATCTTCGATCATCCATTTTATGTAATTGCGATTGATGGAATAATCGATCAACTGCGGGACGTCCCCGCGATAATGCCGCTCTCCAACGACGAATAGTCTTTTATTGGAAGGAAGCTTGAAATAGTTTTTCCCGATCCAGGGTAACCATTTTAAGCCTTTATCGTTACTTGTCATGGGTAATAAGTGAGATCCGTTAATCATGGACTTTTTTTTATGGTATGTTAATAAATCCGTGCAGCACTTCTAATAACTGTCATTCAGCTCTAAGCGCCTAAGAACCTAATCATCGGCCTTAAACCATAATTGCCTGCTATCCAGCAATAATCATGCACAAATACTTCATATCTTAAATTTAACCGGCTGATTTTTAAAAAATTAGAAAATATTCAATGATCCGCCTCAAAAAAACCTGTTATTTTTGTTTCATGCAAATCAGCGGGCTTTGGCATATCCTGATTTTCCTTTCGTTTACCAACACCTTGACCAATCGGACCTTCCGGACCCTACACAGCCAATAGATCGTTTCCTCTGGTTTTGATAATATTTATGGAAACAGGCATCCGTCTTATTCATTATTCAGCTCACTTCACTCTACGGAGGGCAAATCTTTCGTACAGATGTAAATATTGCACCGCCTCCCTTGCGTATTGCATCCGGATTGGTCACTGTCCATTCTCATTTCGTAATCGCGGTAATTCACCGGGTATGCGTCAATCTGGTACCACTTTTCAGGCAAACGGGACTTCTCCGTCTATTTTCCTTGTGGTTTACATTGGAGAGATAAGTCATAACGGGTTCCAGCAATAAATGTTATTTAGGCCCGTATCACCGATGTTCATCAATTAATCATCAAACAGCGGTGGCCTCCATTCTCCCAGACCAACAAAAGCCACTATAAATACCATGAAGACGATCACAGAAGATAGAAATACAAAGTGTGCCACGACGAGGCCTTCCAAGGACTCGTAAGGGGATCTCAACCGGGACTGCCTTTAAAAGGTATAATCTCTAAGCCTCGTGACACGGGCAATGAAAGAATCAAAATCCAATTTGCAAAAAGAATAGGAAAAACATTTCTAAGATGATGGCACAAACATAATGGAAAACTTGAGTATCTTGCGGCAGGCTACAGCGCTTTCCATTTATGTTTTTGAATACCGTTATTTTTCAAATCTCCGTAGTTATATTCACAGCCACTCTTTTCCGTTCCGCTTTTGGATTTGGAGAATCGCTGATTGGGGTGCCTTTACTTGCGCTGTGGATCCCGTTGAATATAGCGGTCCCGCTTTCAGTCCTCGTATCTATTACAATCGCCGCCTTTGTGGTGGTTCAGGACCGGAAAAAGATCCATATACAAAGCGCGGGAAGATTAATACTCTATTCTATCATAGGAATACCGCTGGGATTATTACTTTTGATAAATACCAACGATCATCTTGTAAAAGCCATTCTAGGCGCGGTCATCATTATCTTTTCCATTTATTTATTAAGCGGAAAGCAATTGCAGCAATTAGACAAGGATAGTCAGGCGTGGCTTTTCGGATGTGGTTTGATCTCAGGGATTCTTGGAGGGGCGTACGGGCTAAATGGACCGCCACTGGTTATTTACGGGACAAAAAGGCGATGGTCCGCCCAGCATTTCAGAGCCACTTTACAAGGCTATTTTTTAGTTGCGAGTTTCGTGGGAATGATTGGCTATTGGATAAGTGGTCTCTTGAGTGCTGCTGTCTTTCATTATTATCTGATCACCCTGCCATCACTTATCCCTGCAATCTTTTTGGGCAGGGTGATCAATCACCGGCTCCATGGAGATTATTTTTTCAAATATGTGTATGTTATTCTCCTGGGGATAGGAATATTTTTGACGATCAATGCACTAAAAGGTTCCCTGTAAAGAAAGCAATAAATAAGGCTTTACTCTCTGCCCCCTCTGAAAGCCGTTGTACCAAATTCCGGGTCGCTTCGGCAACGCCTTCCATGATCCCTGAATACCTCTACCTGCACGGTCTGGGTCCAAAAAATAAAGGAATTTGTCCTCTTTGCTGTCTCATATTCCAACCAATGCAGCCGCCAGACGATAAAAAACACTTAACCCTTTATAGTCAATACATTAGGCTGCATCCGCCATTTTCTTACAGATTCCTGCACATTGATGACAGGCCTCCGCGCAATCACGGCAATGTGTCATACCCCTTTTAGCGTGTTGCTCACATTCTTCAGCACAGCCGGTACAAATATCCACGCATATCTGGCAGAACCGATAGCTGTGGCGGCTACCCAGACCCATTAACTCCGCTGCAGCACTACAGATAGCGGCACATTCCAGGTTAAGCTGGATACATTTCACAAGGCCTTTGATTTGTTCCTCTTTCAGACACTCAGTGGCGCAATAGCGACAGGCGGCGCTGCATGCATCACAAGCCTTTATGCATTCCTGGAATCTCTCATGTGGCATAATCATACAACTGTTTTTTTGAAGGAAGTGAATTCCTAATCCAGGCTCAATAAATATGCCGTTTTATGGCTTCGGTAGACTCAGATATCCAAAAAACTGAAAATGATTATGATTATGATCAGCCACTGGTTCACCAAACCGGATTTTATTGTGGTGCGCATCATTCATTGTAATGTATATTCCCAACTTCAATCATTATGGCTGTAACACCTTTAAATGTTTCCATTTAAAAAATGACCATAGAACGCATCTGCCACGGAATCGCTTTTTAAATGAGCCCTCAGGAAGATATTCTGCAATAATATTCAGTTTTATATTCATAAATTATCGTAACTTACAACGTGCTTAGAGAAATAAAATGATCCGGAAATCGGGTCAAAAGACGTTCACCACTTCTCCTGCCAATACCGGGATGTAAAGGATTTGTGTTGTAATAAAACATGCCCCAATGGCCCTTAATAGAAGGGCATTCTTAGTAAAAGGAGCAGAAACAGTTGCATTAGCATCCTTATTGCCCGCAACACTATTAGAGACCTGCCAGCCGCAAGCCCGTAACAGCACCAATGGCAGCCCCGACAGAGATAGTTTGCTTGTATCCACTGATACTCCGGCGGATGTTAAAATCCACATAGGTCCCGTGCTGACCGAGATCAAAGACCGGCACGTGGTAAGTTCCACTGGTTATAACGGACAGGCTCCCGGACCGGTCATCCGGTTAAAAGGAAAACAGATAACCGTAGCATTAATAAACGATACCGACGTGCCGGAATTTGCGCATAGGCACGGGCAGATGATTCCTTCATTAGCCGACGGCGCCCCGGAGGAAAAGGGTTATGTAGTGCCTCCACATGGCCAATTGCACTATCGTTTTACGCCCGGTCCTTCGGGAAGCCGCTGGCTGCATTCTGATGTCGTGGCAGGTAGTAACCTGCACCTCGGCACCTATACGGGACAATTCGCTTTTGTATATATCGAAGCCGTACATGAACCGGGTAAATATGACGCTGAGTTCTTGTTGACTACTCACGGCTGGGAGCCCTATTTTAACTGACGTTGCACACGTTCTTTCGGAAATAGCATGTAAAACAGTTCCTTATATTGACACAGACGCTACAACTTTCCCGGAACAATTAAAACAACTCGGCTCACCTGATATTATGATCCACCTTGTTTCGGGATTTAACGCGGACATTAAAAATAAACGATACGAAATTGTGGCCACTGATTTGGAAAATCTGTTGGGAAGAAAGCCTGCTACGCTCACAGCAGCATTAAAGGAAATTTACAGAAAATAACCAAGGTCTGCTGACAACTTTTGGCCGATTCTGCTGATGTTAATGGTTTATTTTTTTGTATGGTATAATCCGTAAAAACGAGCTGAAACAATAAAAGGCTGCATCATTGACGTACCGTCATGATATTAACACTGTCTTCCAACAAATGGGTACCAAAAGTGTGGCTCAGGAAATCCCAACCTTGGGATTTTTGACCCAGAGACCTGTATCTATTCTCGGATATGAATATCATTCCACCGATCCGCTTTTTCAGGTAACCACCCGCCCTGTATGAAGAAATGGGCATGCTTTCCGCCTGTCCGGCCTGGAAAATACTAAAGATGAAGGAGTTGTAGCTTACCCTATTCATAACTCGGAAAACTCCCTGGCAAGGCTTACGCTGGCCATGATCACAACAACAAGCTCGTTTCCCACAATTTATTGCCACATAGTTTGCTGTTTCTGAAGGAAAATTCCTTTTCTCATCACAGAAAAATTTGTTTCCTAAATATATATATTTATTTTTGTCAATCAAGGGTTGAATAGCACGCCCTGACTTTTTTCTGGTAGACCTTTATTGTTTAGAGATGTATTCCGCTATGGGATGTGGAAATCATACAATTCTTTGAGTCTGCTATTCCAGCAAAGACAGCAGGCACAGTGGGGATTTGTGTCTTTAAGCAGTCGGCGGCTGGAAGTTCGCTATCAAAGGAAACACGTTTAAGGGTAATAATATTGAAATAGCATCAACGATCCAAAACATAAATAACAAACCCATGAAAAACAACCGTAGAAATTTTCTAAAGCTCTCAGGATTAACCGGTATCGGAATTGCCGGAGGCGGCCTAATAAAAGCCTTTGGGAAAGAACCACAAGATCGCAATGTGATTAAGCCAGGCAATGGCTGGCAACACCAACAGCTCTTCAATATGTCCGGCTATGCTGCTCCTAAACTGAATATCGTCAGAGTAGGCTTTATCGGTCTGGGAATGAGGGGACCGGCCCATTTGAAAAATATGACGAAGCTGGATGGAGTAGAAATTAAGGCGGTATGTGACATTCGACCTGAATATGCCGGGCGGGCCAAAAAATTAGCCACTGATTCCGGTCATCATCCAGAAGTTTACACCGACAGCACATTTGCCTGGAAAAAACTATGTGATCGCCAGGATATTGATCTGATATTCATTGCCACCCCTTGGGACATGCACACTCCTATGGCAACATATGCCATGGAGCAGGGAAAGCATGTCTGCATAGAAGTGCCCGCTGCGGTTACACTTGAAGAATGTTGGCATTTAATTGAAACTTCAGAGCGCACCCGTAAGCACTGTATGATGATGGAGAACTGCTGCTATGATTTTTTTGAGCTGCTTACTCTGAATATGGCGAGGCAAGGCTTTTTTGGTGATATTGTTCATGGAGAAGGCGCATACATCCACAACCTGCTTGGGCTTAACTTTGACAAGGATGGTTACTGGAATATGTGGCGGCTGAGACATAATACAAGAAGAAACGGAAACCTGTATCCAACACATGGATTAGGTCCGGTATGCCAGATCATGAATATTAACCGGGGTGATAAGCTGACCTACCTGGAATCCAGGTCCAGCGAAGATTTTCTAATGGGAGCTACAGCAAAAAAATTAGCTGCGAAGGATACTTTCTTCGCACCTTATGTCGATGCCAAATACAGGGGCAGCATGAATACCACCACAATCCGTACCCATAGCGGAAGGACCATTATGATACAGCACGATGTAACCTCGCCTAATGTCTATTCCAGGATCCATAGGATAATAGGTACGAAAGGGACTGCCCTGAAATACCCCCTTCCCGGACGGATCTCCAATGGCGGAGAAGACTGGCTTTCCGAAGCGGAAATGAAATCGTTAAATGACAAATACCAGCCTGCCATCGTCAAAAAGGTAGGAATACTAGCCAAAAAAGTTGGGGGCCATGGAGGCATGGATTTTCTAATGGACTGGCGAACGATAGACTGTCTTCGCAACGGATTACCGCTTGATCAGGATGTATATGATGCGGCGCTCTGGAGTTCGATCTCACCACTGAGTGAGGCGTCTGTAGCAAATCATTCCAATACGGTAGAAATACCGGATTTCACGGGTGGTTCATGGAAAACGAATAAGCCTGTTGATATTTTACTTGAAAAAGGCGCAAATACAAAAGTGAAGAATGTATAGCAAGAACGGGGACACGCGATGTTGCAAACACACAATAACCGCCTAAATAGCCCGACGCGGTACCTCCAAAAATGCGCCTTAGATACATCTGGCAACGGTCAGTCAAGGTACTATTGATATCCGAAATCCGATAGAAATAGCTGTCAATGGAATGAACTTTCATCTGGCTCTATTGATACTGCTGTTTATGGAGGAAGCATTTTGTGATAAGCATCGGCAAACTGTTCTGCAATAGCCGAATTATATTCCAGGTTTGGTGGTAAAAGTGCAGTGCCGATCATCCTGAAAAAGCGGTATAGAAACCATTCTGAAAAACATTTCTAAGTTACGAAGGGGAAGGCAAATAGATAGCGAGGGCACAAGCCTTCCGGATTCATCCGGGATATCCTCCTTCGGCAGTAATTCGACGGACGAACCAAAGGTTTTGCCTTCATTCAGAGGACTCCCAACAACGTTTCAATTAAGGAAAAGATTAACCGTGCACGTTATCAATATGACTTGGCCTCGTCTGGCCTGGATTGGACGTGGAACTGGATTTAATAGGGCAATCCTAATTGAGCAAACGAAAAAAAGAATACGAAGAAAGCGTTTATTTCCTGTTATTGCTCATAACTGCGTAAGTTATTCCAGGCAGCTTAAAGAATTCATTTACAAACACAGACCTCATTTAAATCGGTGCCCTGTGGACAAGCCATCAGCGCCAAATCTTAATTATGGTAAAACTCATAGTTTTCCTTCGTAATAATATCTATCGGCATGAAGACGACCTTTTCGTTAGGCGTGCTTAACACAAAATGCCGGTACAATGCCATAATGCCTTTATAGCCTTGTTCTTCGGGCTTATGGCAGATTAAAATATCAATCACTTCTCTTTTGAGGTATTCAATATTTTCTTTCAGAAAATCATAGCCGATCAAAAAAACCTGTTCCTTATTTGTTTTTTCCAGGTAACGGGCCACCGTTGATACCCTTGAATTTGTCACGAACACTGCCTTTAAATGAGGATGCTTATTGAAAATCTTAGTTAATCCTTTTTCTACAGATGCATAATCGGTGAGTGTAATATCCATCTTGATAATATCGTGATACAAGTTATGGTATTTAAAATAAGCTCTAAAGCCTTCCTCAATCTGGATGAGGTAATTATGATCATCTACTTCCCTGGCAATGTTGATTACCAGTATTTCGCTTTTGGGTCCGAGAGTAAAGTTCATTAACTGAGCGCTCAGGTACCCACTCCGAAAGAGATGCGGACCAATATAACACAGCCCCTCTTGGTTCGGAATATTGGAATCCACCAGTACGTAAGGAATTTTCTGTTTATAGCACGCTGCGGTGAATTGAATGGCTTCGTCTATAAAGGAAGGAGCGAGCAGGACGCCATCCGCTCCATTTTGCAGGATTAATGCGGCTTGGTCCTCAAAGGATTTCCGGTTATTGAGATCAAAGAAGTATAAATCAATGGTTACCCCATATTCTTTAACCATCTCTTCCGCCCGCTTTATTCCATTAAGCGGTGCCTGCCAGAAATCCGTTTCTTCAGAGATGGCGGGAATGAGTACGGCGAAATTAAATACCTTCCTGGAAGCCAGCCTGCTGGCAATGATATTGGGTTTATAATTGAGTTCCTTAATAATTTGTTCTATCTTTCTTTTTGTAGTGGGAGAAACTCCCGGCCGGTTATGCAGAACCCGGTCAACCGTTGCGATAGATACACCTGCCTGTCGTGCAATTTCCTTTACTCCATGAGGGTCACTTTTCTGTTGCTTGTTCTTTTTCATTTGGCACCTAAATAATATAAAACGACAAAGATGTGTGCGTAAACGGATCCTTGCTACAAATGTAAAGCATTTTACTCAACTTTTGTGGGTGGTATGGATATTCTGGTTTCTCCAGCCAGTTGGAGTACTGCACTAAAGATTAATGTTTCAACATCTGCCCGCCATGTCGTTGGAAGTCCGTATACCACCGGCGCAACAGCACCTTCATAACCTCCTTCTCTTAAGATTCTAGGAGTAGGGATATAAGACATTACGTCATTTGAATAAGCCATCACAAATGTGCGTTGACCGAATATTCTTTTTAATTCAATGGCGTATTCTACAACTACTTCACCGCCCAAAATGATGATGGGTTGATCACCCAGCTTCCATGTTTCGACCGGATAAGGATAAGTTGTTCTGAGTGATTTTCCCTGGTTTATTTTATTCAGTAGCCGGGTAGCCCATTTTTTATGGAAACCTGAGCTATTAGCGATTTCCTTTCTCAGCTCTTCTTTACCAGGAGGCGGATTCAATGGCAACGCTATTTCTTTATAAGCGGTTAACAGGGTAGGTGATAACGGATGCATGTTTTCACTTAATACGGTTTCCACGGCAGAGGCAAGTTCTTTTCCATATTGTTTTGCCAAAGCTACTGAGTGCCTCGGTAAAGGGTTCTGGTCTGCACCACAACCCTGGAAGAACATCGCTGTCGCTCCCGGATAGGCCTTTTCTAATGCAAGCTGTGCAAACCCTGCATAGTCGCCGGACCATTTATAGCCGCTCAGTACCGTATTGTGACAGGCATATCCAAAAACAACAGCAATAAGCTTTCCTGAATTATCTGCCACTCTGATCACTGGTACAGCATAGTCGTTCGGTCCGTTTAGTGCAGTTTGCCTGTCCAATGTTGCCTCCACGTTATTCCTTCTGTTTACCTGGAAACGGGTGACGCCATTTCCCGAATATAGTTGTACCGGTGCGAAATGGTGTAGTGCTTTTCCTACTACATCCACGATCTTATCTCCTAACTTGTTGGTATAACGATCAATTTTATGCTGCTCTTCCGAATCTACCGGGTAAATATCAACCAGCGCATCGGTCAAAACGGGTCCTGTATGTGTATGAGAAGTATTTAATATAATTTGGGACCTGGATAAATGATATTTTGATTTCAACTCATCCCTGACATGATCAGATAATCCTTTCGGGATGCCTACAAGGTCCATGGTAACCAACACAACCTGTTTGCCTGACGCATCTTCCAACGCCAGCGCTTTAGCATGTAAATCAGTCAATGTACCTATCGAAGGATGGGTACGGCTGGCATAGCCGGCCATCCACAAAGGCTGATCAGGTGTAATGACCACACTCGCTACCCCTGCTTTCCAGCCTTTGTAAATCTTCCCTTGACCTGATGATGGCATACTGAATAAAGACAAGTATAAAAAAGAGAAGGTGGTAGAATATAACAGCAAACGCTTCATTTTATCTAAGTTTAGTTTAATTATCCTTTGGCGTTATATTGCGTGCAAAATCCGGTAGGACAGACCGGCCCATCAAATAACAGGCAGCCACCAAATTTATTTTTGTCGTCGGGAGGGATATATAGCTTGCAATTACCACAGTGACTGCCCGGTACGGTAGATTCTTTTACATAGCCGTATTGTTCCCGTTTTTGAATTTCACTTTTGCTGACACCTGATAAGTCGTTGCAATTGCTGGGTCCAGATTCCTTTCCCCCATTATTTTGACTCTTGTTTGTGTTGCAACTGCTTAGCACAACAGCTCCGCCGGCGACCATCGAGGAGACTCCCAGGCATTTGACAAAAAATTTCCGGCGTGAATATATATTCTTTTCCATGTTTTTTAAATGAATTATTGCTTACGTATTAGGAACCAGCGCTTTCAGCTGTCCGATCGCTCCATCGATGTCATTACCGGAGGCCTTTTCAATATTATCCAACTGCCCTGCTAATTTGGGCACTGATTTCTTTAATCCATTGGTTAACCCTTTTATACAGGCAGATTGCTGGTCGCGACTTTTTGCCATCGGGGACTGCGTAAGCAGGGATAAGAAGGCGGTAACTTGCTTTTTTTCATTGCGCGCCCCGATTTCATAAGAAATATCTTTCAAAAAGCTTTTTTTCCAGGACATCTTGTTTTGCAAAAAAGAATTATCCCTGGTTAATGCTTTTATCAGGTCAACAGTTGAGCTTGTATCTGCACTCAACACAGCCGTCCTAAACCAGGAGTTTTTACCCCGTAAATCAAGTACCTTTACTAAAGCAGGCGTCACTTCTTTGGCATCAAGCCCTCCTAAACTCAGCGTTGCCTGGAAAGCCACGCGGGCAGATGAATCATTGACCAGGTTTTCTAACCCCGGCAGGCATTCGGGGAATCTTTCCGATAATATAGCTGCATTTTCCCGTATTCCTGGTGCAGGATCTTTTAATGCGTTATTTACAATTGTCGCATCTAAAGCATTCAGTCCCTCTAAAACGTACAACGCCTGTATACGCACACGAGGGTCTTTACTGGATTGTAACAGGTTCTTTACAGCCGGGATCACGCTTTTATCCTGGCGTTCTATAAGCAGCTTATGTGCATGCAGGCGTTGCCAGCGGTTTGGATCGGACAGCAGGTGTACCAATTCAGCAGAAGTTTTAGCTGTGAGGTTTGTTGTAGTTGCATGGAACGTGCCGGCGTTCTTTGGCACTATACGGTAGATCCGTCCGAGATTGCTGCCGGCACTAAAATCCATTTCTGCCGCCAAATCATCCGGAATAGAAACAGGGGTTTCAATATGCTGGCGGTACATGTCCACCATATAAAGATATCCTTCCGGTCCAACGGTAAAATTAGTCGGGCGGACCCAGGTGTCGGTGGCCGCGAGAAATTCCTTGCCCTTCTCTTGTTTGCTTCGGCTAGCCGTATAAAAAGGATCGTTCGGGTCGTTAGGAAGCGTAAGCACATCCCGGTGCACCAGATTGCCAGAGACGTCACCCGTGAAGATGCTGCCATAGTATTCTTTAGGAAAGGCATCACCGCCATAAAAGGTGCCGCCTGAGGAGCCGGTGAAGTGATCTTTGGCATATTCGACCCGGTCCAGATGGTGCTCCTGGTACTTCTTATTTCTTCGCCGGGTCCGCTCTGCCCTCCAGTAAGGGGCCGGCGTCAATTGATACATGATTGGGTCATGATCTGAAATGTTTTTGATGGCTTGGCTGGCCGAAGGAGGAAGATAAGGATTTCTGTGCATATAACGCCACGGAATGACCACTTCCTGGATATGCAAGCTGTTTTTGGTAAAAAAGCGGTGTCCCCAATCATCAATGGCCTGTCCATACTGACCAGGGCCGGTGGTACGCTCGAACTCATTCCGGTCCAGCCGGAAGCGAAAATCGGCACCCTGCATAGACAGCTTTGGCGCACCGGGTTTCCTCGTAGAAGTCACCTCTCCGGGCTCCCCGTCATTGTTTGCATAGATCCAGTTGTCAACGCCAAAACGAAGGCTGGTGATCTGTGCTTCATCATTATGATGAAAGAAACCCGAATAAAGCACTTCTCTTTTATCCGCTTTACCATCACCGTCAGTATCCTTCAGGTATAGGATGTTAGGCGCTGCTGTTACAATCAGGCCGCCCTTCCAGGGCAACACCGTAGTAGCTTCCGTTAATCCTCTGGCAAAAACAATAGAGGTATCTGCCCGCCCGTCACCGTTGGTGTCCTTCAGCATAACAATCTGGCCATGACCTTTCAGTGAATCGGGCATATTGGCATCGGCCATTTCCACTACATAAGTATTCCCGTTTTCATCAAATACCATAGATATCGGGTCGGCTACGAGCGGCTCCGTGGCATAGATCTCCGCCTTGAAATCACCGGCAAAATGAAAAGTTTTGATGGATTCTCCAGCGGAAAGCGGGCCAGGATAATCCGGCTGATGCTTGCATGAAGTGCCTGCAATTGCCAATAAGCCAAGCAGGTAAAATAAATTTCTGTGAACGATCTTCTTTGTTATCATTGTTGATTTTTTTCTTGTTATAATAAAATCAATTGTTGTTAATCCAGGATTTTAATACGAATGTTTTTAAACTGTACTTTTAAACCTCCCTGCTTATTGCCATCTGCCTGTAAGCCTATGAATCCGCTGGGGTCCCTTAGGGTGTCTACCAGGGTGGCAATAGGTATTTCATTGACCCAGCTTTCCAGGGTATCCCCATTGAATTTTATCTTATAATGATTCCATGCTCCATTTTTAAAAGCTTTTTGTTTTTCGGGTTTATCCTTCAGGTTTATCATCCAACCCCTTCTGCGACAATCATAAATGCCACCGCTCCAGGCCCGTTTGGAAGGATCTACTTCTATTTGATAACCATAGACTTCTCCTTTCTTGTTCAGATGGCTCCGGATTTGTACTCCTGAATTTAAAGTGGAATCAACTTTTATATCCAATGCCAGAATAAAATTGTCATAGCTTTTATTGGTGCACAATACGCTGTTGGGGTTGTTCGGTATGGTAGTCCCTATAATCATTCCATCCTTCGCTTCAAACTTGGTTTTCCCTTCCAACTCCGTCCATCCGGCAAGATCTTTCCCATTGAATAAGGTGGTCCATCCCGTATCGGAGGCGATATTGTTATGTGCATTGGAACGGCTGGCACAGGAGGATAGACCAGCCAGGACAGCAAGGATCAAAAAAGAATAAGCTGTTAAAATCAGTGATTTCATTTTGCTTGTTTTAGCCCGCAAGGGTAATTCATTAGAATAAATGCGTGTCATGATCATGGTTGAAGATGTTGTTTATCAAAAGAAATAACTTTTTTATCTTCATTACTCTTTATGGCCGCTTCGATGATTGCCATGGTTAGCCATGCCTGTTCCGGCTTTACCACCAGTTTCCCTTTCTCCCGGATCACCTCGTATATGTTATCATAGTAACCCATGTAGGATCCTCTTTCAGTTTCAACCAAACCTTTGACATGCAGGCCTCCCACCTGGGTATTTAGTTTACCCCAGAGAGATTCGGGTTCAAGTCCATAACAATCCTCCAAGGGAGACCCGCCCGCCTTCAAAAATGCCTCCTGCGGATCAGCTCCGTGTTTTATAAAAGAGCCTTCGGTGCCATGTAATATATATCGTGGCCCGGGTTCTCTGACCAAATAAGAAGATTGCAGAACTATTTTTAATTCCTTGTAATATAATATCAATTCAAAATAATCCATTACTTTCCCGCCACGGCGTTGTATCTGCAAATCTGCAAAGAGTGAATCGGGTGGTCCGAATAAAACAAGCACCTGGTCTATGAGATGAGGGCCCAGGTTGTATAATGATCCTGTACCCGGTTTGCTTTCTTCTTTCCATGTGCCCGCCTGTACAAAATTTCGATAACGGTCATAATGGGCTTCAAAATTAACCAAACTGCCAAGGATGTTCTGCTCAATAATCTTTTGTATCGTTATAAAATCACCATGCCATCTGGCATTTTGAAAGACGCTCAACATCAGCTGCTTTTCACGGGCCAGGCCTATCAACTCCTGTGCCTCCGATGATGTGACGGTAAAGGCCTTCTCTACGATCACATTCTTTCCTGCCAGGAGTGCTTCTTTTCCCAGGGCATAATGGGTATGTTCCGGTGTATTGATCACTACCAGTTCAATCGTATCATCCTGCAGAACATCCTGAAAGGTAGTAACTACCGCTGTACCAGGATATTTTGTCTTGGTGTCTTGCCTCCCACTGCGAACGAGTATTTTTTTCAGGTTAAAACCGGGATGAGCTGAAATCAGGGGCGCGTGAAACACGCTTCCAGACATGCCATACGCAGCCAGGGCAACATTTACAGGATTATTTTTGTCGGGCATGTTCATATTTTTTTTATTCAGGCTAATTCATAAAATATTATGATGACAAAGCCAGCGTCTCCAATAGTTTGTTCGTTTTATCTTCTTTAAGCATTATTTTTGGACTTAGCCAGCCTCCGGCTATATAAATAATTGTCGACACAATCACCGGCAGACTTATATCAAGCGCCAGGCTACCTGTGGGGAAAATTTTCGTAATAACAAAAACCAATATACCTGCAATGATTGAACTAATGGCAGCACCCGGGCCACTCCTTTTAAACGCAGGTAATAATCCGAATAATAAGGGAACCGCGGTAGGCCCCAGCAAGGCGCCAAACCATGAGATGATCAGCCCTATAACGCCGCCGAATCTTTGATATTGCAAGGCTATGATCAGTGTCAGCAGCGTATAGATGAAGGAGATCAGTCTTGCAGAAAACAATGATGCTGTTTTCTTTCTGAATTTTGATGACAATACAGGCAGAACATCCCGGGTGATCACCGCCGATAAGGTATTAATATCAGACGCTGTCATAGACATGGTAGCGGCGAATAACGATGCAATTACCAAACCAATTAACCCTTTAGGAAGTAATTGCATCATCAGCAATCCATAAGATTGCGTTGGCTGCTCCAATCCAGGTATGATAAGCGGGGCCGCCCACATCGGAAAGAAAAGGATCAGAGGCCATACCAGGTAAAGAACCCCGGATAAATAAGCTGCTTTTGATGCCTGCTTTTCATCCGGTGAGGAAATATACCTTGTTGCAAGTCCCCAACTTCCCCCGTTAAAACTTAAAAAATTGATAAATAAAAATGCCAGCGCAAAACCTGCAGTATAGGGCGCATTGAACAGTTGACTATTTCCTGCCGGCAGTCGATCCCATATTCCCGTAATAGATTCCATCCCACCCAAATGTATCACCACAATAATGAACATGGCTATCCCGGCCGCAACTTGCACAATGAATTGTATTACATCATTAGCCACCACCGCCCATAAGCCACCGAAGGTTATATAAAGTAAGGATATACCTCCTGAGATCAGGATGCCCGTGAGCATGGAGATGCCTACAACGACGTTAAGCAATATCGCAATGGCAGCCCATTTGGCGCCGATATCAAAGATTTTGAGCAATATCCCGCTCCATGCCATGATCTGTTGGGTGAGGATGTTGTACCTGGTAGAAAGAAATTCTAAAGGAGACTGGATACTGAATTTCTTACGCAAGCGTACCCAATAGACAGGAAATATCTTCGCGCTGGCAATAATGGTGATCCCGATGGTGAATGCCCACCATACATAAATGCTGAACCCATGTGTGTAAGCCAGTGCTGCATAAGCTACGAATACCGCTCCACTGTGCCCTGATACATGATGCGATATGCCGGCAACCCACCAGGGTACCTTACCGCCTGCTACAAAATAATCTTCGGTGTTCTTATTTTTTAAATAAGACCATAAGCCTATAATGAGCATGCTCAAAAAAAACACGACAATAACAATAATATCCAGGTGGCTTAGCTTCATATCCAGTATTCTAATACTTTATAATTTAAACATTTTCTTTGCATTTTCATACAACAACTTTCTTTCAACTTTCTTACTTGGAGATAATCTTTTAACCGCGGCAATTATTTGTGCTCCATCACAAGCTTTTCCCTTCCCTACTGCATCCGCGCAATCACTACCGAAAATAAGGTTATCCTGATGTCGCTTGAAAAAATCCCTTGTAAAGTCCTCATCACGTAGATAAGCATTCAATCCAGACCCAGCAGAAAGGCCTCCATACATATTTGAATAATCATTCAAATAACGATCGGATAATCCTCCTTTAGTCACCGGACCTTTAGGATACAATTCCCAGGGGTGGTCTTGTTGCTTTTTGTCAATATTTGCCCACCAGGTCTGCGCATGCGCGATAAAATTTGTTTTGGGATATTTCTCCAGCATCTTGTAAAATCTTTCAAAACCATAATTGTAGACCTCATATTTCCAGTGCATCAGCACAGGCACATCATAGTCCTGGGCCAGTTGATATATCTTTTGCATGCCGGGAGAGTCACAGGCTACGCCGAACTTAAGTTCACCTATAACTTTTCCGCCCAGCTTAAGGTATTGTTCTATATGTTTAATGGCATCAGGGAGATCGGGTACTTCGTTCGCACCAAAAGAAAAGGCATCGGAATGCTTTTGTGCAAAGTCATAACAATCCTTATTAACACCTGCTTTCACCTGTAATCCATTAGATAAGCCGAAATGGGTTGACATCCTATTCACAGAACTACCCGCAGGCAGCAGGATTGTCTTAGTCACGCCCATTGCCTTTTGGTGAGCAATCATTTGCTCATCTGTGCGACCATGATAAAAAATGTGCTGATGTATATCAATAATAGGCTCATTTTCAACAGACAAAGGGTTATCATTATCTGCAAACATATTAGCTAATGCGGGGGTAGATACACCCGCTGACAATGCTATACCAAGCCCTGTCAGGGCTCCTTGCTTTAAAAATTTTCGTCTAGAATCGTTTTTTTGAGGCATGTTAAAGTTTTTCAAATTGTAAAAGATTATATTTCCCGTAAAGAATAATTCTCACTGGTAAAATAAAAAAACACCTATTTAATCCCACATCTTCTTCTCTGAATCCTTGTTTTATATCTTGTCAACAAAAAAATAAACTTCTATATTTTAGTCATTATATACCCTGACTTTAAAATTTTTTGTCGATTTCCCTGGCAAATGAATCGATTTTAATTTGATCATTCTGACGGTCCTTCATGGACTGCCGGATCATTTTTTCCATATTATTTGTTAAGTCATCATTTATCATATTCTGGTATGGCTTTCCTACCCCAAGGTGTTCAGGCCATCTACGCGATTCCGCCATTTTTAAAAGCGCTGCTTTGTAGTCCTTCTTTTGGAATAATTGTAAAGCCAGCATCAGTTTAACATGTTGATATAATCTGCGGCCGCTGGTCGCTCCCTCAAAAGGAAGTATGTGAATTTTACTAAGTATTTTTTCTGCTGCGCTGTATTTATCATTTTGTATCAGGCACCTGATATACAGCACGCCAACGATATAATTCCCAGGATTACGATTATAATAAGTTTCGATAATCTGCAAAGCCTGTTCTTTGTCACCATGTGATAAAAGGTATTCTGCCAGATACTTTCCATAGCGCCAGTCTTTGGCGTCTGTAGCAGCAGCGGTCTTATAGTCTTGTAAGATATTGACTGTGTCCGAAGGATTCCGTAGCTGTGCTCTTGTAATAAAAAAAGGTGCAAAATTAACCTTCCCTTTCACAGCAGTTAATAACTTCAACGCCGATGTATTATGGCCGTGAAAATGTTCAATCAAGGCCAGGTAATATCGAGGTTTCCAATTATTGGTGTGCCCTGCAGCCCAACGCATTACTTTGTCGCTCTCTGAACGAAAAGGGAAGACGAATGCCGCGTCACTTGCATTGGCCTGATCTAACCATTGTTTTCCCGCTTTGTCGCTTTGGTGCAGGTACGCCAGCCAGTAAAATATTTCTCCGCTTTTATCGGGACAGGCTTCCAATACCGCTGCGCATTCCTTCCAACGGCCGATATGATCATACCAGATCGCCAGGTTAAGGTAAGATTGCGCCGGCAGTTCATCCCTGATCAGCTTTGTAAACGCTTCTTTTGAACTTGCAGTATTCTGTTGCCAGTATTTTTCAAACCGAATGAAATCGTTTAATGGATCCAATTTCAGAATACGTTTCTCTATGGCCCTTTCAATAGCTGTCTTTCCCATTGTCCCTGAAGCCAGATATTGCAGTTGAAGGGCGGTTATATTTCTTGTATTATCGACGAGGCTCTTGCCTGCAAGGGTATACGCTTTCTCATATTCTCGTTTTCTCATCTGCATGATACTCAATTCAGTATAAGCGGCCGAACGGAATTGCGGTGTGATCGTCGCAACCTGAAAACCATCTGCAGCATCATACCATCTGTTCAGCCTTAATGCTGCGAGCCCGTAATAATAATTTGCTGCGGGATCATAAGTATCAATGCTTAAAGCCTTACGGGCAAAATAAAAGGCAGAGTCATCATTCATTTTTCTATACTGCAGGTAAGACATGGCAGTCAGGGCGGGTATAAAGAATGCTTCCCTGGCCAGCGAAGCCCGGATGCACTTTTCAGCCTCCTCATAATGACGCGTGCCGGCTGCATATTTACCTTTAAGGTATAGCCCGTAGGCAGAATTCCAATCCAGATCCTGGTCGGGCAGCAGGGGTCGGTCCAGTACTTTAGCAGCAGTATCGTGTAAGTTGACGATACTTTTGCCCAGAGTGACTTTGCCAACCTGTTCATGACCCTGAAGTGCTATCTCCTGTTTAAAAGATTGAAGCGGTTGCAGGCTGACGGATCTTCTATATATCACTTCTCCCTTTGTATTTAATACAGTAAGGGTATCATTAATATAGCTTACCGGAGAAACATATATTGTAACACTTTTAGCTTGTTGCTTGAGATTAATTACGCCGTTGAGATCTGCGGAAGCCACCCCTTGCGTACGCTGGAACGGGTACCAGTATTCCGACCATGTATCGGTGTTGTAAGGCGTAAAGTAAAATTGTTTAAATGGGCTGGATACGCTGGCCGGCGCGTTTTGGTTATAAAGCCTGCCGCTTTGCATTTCCGTATATTGACCTGAATGGTCTGTTAACACCTTTTCCCAGATCATTCCCTGTTGTGACAAGCCCCATATCCATATTTTTTTACCGATCTTGTCCTGCCTGGGGGCATAGTGGATCATACCAAAATCCTCCCGCTGCCAATAGGCGCCGAAGTATTTGCTGTAAGTGCCTGTTACATGGTATGATTTGCTTCCTCCAAAATTATTTTGGTTGTAGATAGAGATCTTCTTGTGATTGCTTTCGTCGTAAGGCCAGTCGTGGATGGATCCGTCATGTCCGATATAGTGATTTCCCGGGAAAATATACACAAGGCTGTCGGTTACCTTTTGCCCCATATTCATCCAGGTATAATACGGTTGGTATATATCCGTACCATTATGCCAAAATGATTTTGTAATAAAATAGGCTTTGTCTTTGGGCAGCCTGACCTCGAGGCTCCAACGCGTCCCGGTCATTAGATCCGGTAGAGAAAGGATACAACTTGCGCTCCCATCGGGATTTTCTTTCAGGAGATAGTTTACCGGGGTAGACACTCCTCCTGTGTGCCCGAAAGTACCATAATTGATTTCTATACCTCCACTGGTCCACGGTCCTCTCATACCAATATCCCGGAATTTAATCGCATCATTATCATATATGAACGGTTTCCCGTTTTTTTTGTCAATAGCAGTCCATATTTTGCCACCAATTTGGGGCATGATCATTACCTTGATAAAATCATTTTCCAATACGACAACTTTCCATTTTTGAGATACCGGTTTATCGGTAAAGCCATCATACCGAAAGTAAGGATAGATATTCCCCAAATCCGGTATTGGGTTGGGGTTTGAGAAAGGATAGGTGGTAAATGCTTTCTGATATTCTTTTACCGTTGAATTCTTCTGGGCAGTAGCGTATACAAATGCCTGCATGTAAAAGCAAAGAACAAGGCCTGTTTTTATAATATTTTTTAATGTTTTAAACATTCTACCCTTTAATTTGACAACGCCTCCAGCAGTTCTTTTCTCATTTTCCTGAAATGGTGTACTTCACTATCGTATTCATTAAAATTAAGTACAATGGAACCAACAATTGCTTTGGCTTTGTCTGGATCTTTCTGTTGCAGCATCTTCAGCAGTTCGTAATCATAAATCCCGTCGCGCATCGCTTCAAGACGTATAGAACTGTAAAGCTTGTGATAGCCAGGGTAAACG
>DASULB010000466.1:0-5981 GCA_036278455.1 Chitinophagaceae bacterium
GGCGCCAATCTGAGCGATACCTTTGAATTTATCGGGCAGAATTTCAAGCCGATGGTCTATAGTTTCTTCGCTATTTCAGGAATATTTATCCTGCTGCAGGCGATCACTAACGGCGTTTTCCAGTCCCGTATCTTTTCGGGCCTCGGTTTTGGTGGAAATATGCAGCATAGGAACGTTTTGATTCTCGGAAACCTCTATGACCAGTATTTCTCACCCATCTTCTTTTTATTTCTGTTTTTTGCGTGGCTGGCTTATGTGGCCATGCAGGTATGTATCGGCGCCTACATGAAATATTATGATGAACATGACAGCGCAAAGGCAGGTATCGAAGATGTCTGGCATCTTTTTGTGCAATATTATCTGAAGGTACTGATCTTTACCCTTCCTATTGGCCTGATCATCCTTACAGGGTGCCTTTTTTGCCTTTTGCCGGGCATCTATCTCTGGGTCGTTTTTGCCCCCTTTCCGTTTATTGTGATGATGGAAGACGCGTCGCTGGGCGAGACCATTCAAAGATGTTTTGAACTGATCCGGCAAAACTTCTGGATATCGCTGGGCATTTACATCGTGACTACGCTGATCTATTCCTTCGCTTCGGCCATAACGGGTTTCATCATCGGGGTAGTGTCGGGATTACTGACCTATTTGACCACCAGGGATCTGAGCGCTACCATAGGCATCGTCACCTCTGTGCTCAGGGTTTTTGGTTTCCTGTTTTATATCATCTTCCTGGTATCGGTGATGCTACATTACTTTAATCTCGTGGAGCGGCGTGACGCCACCGGAATGATGAGGCGCATCGACCAAATTGGTGGTCAGCCCGATGATGGCCTGGAAACTGCGGAACAATATTAATTTAAGCCGGGCTCATGCGATGGATTTTGATTTTTTTAGGATTGACGATATTATCGCAGACAGCGGCGTCCGCCTTACCTGCCAGTACCGCCGCGCAGGATGTTCGCGTGGACACTGCTTCTTCCCTGGAGGTGCGCGGTTTTTCTGCTGAAAAATTAGCACAGTACCGCCGTTCAGCCTCCTTTCAGTACGAAGGGTCGGCTCAGGAGGCATTCAACTGGTGGGACCGCCTGAAGGCATGGTTTTGGGAGATGCTGGCGCAATTGATCCAGATGGGTACACACACCCTGCTGGGAAGGCTGATCTTAATCCTGCTTGCGATCGGTGTGGTCATTTATGCGGTGTTTAAAATAGCAGGGATCGACCGCGGCGGCCTTCTGGAGAGCCGGAACAGGGAGTTGCCTTTGCATTATGTAAACGAAGATGACATTCATTCCGTCGACTTTGACCGGGCGGTCGGCACTGCGGTCGCTCAGGGTAATTACCGGCTGGCGGTCCGTCTCTGGTATCTGAAGACCTTGAAAAACCTGGCCGATAAGGAATTTATCCGTTGGAAGCCCGGCAAAACCAATCATGAATATGTCATGGAACTGGATGCAACTCCTTACGCAGCCGGCTTTGTCAGCCTGACACGCGGGTTTGAATACTCGTGGTATGGTGAAACGCCCGTGGCGTCTTCGGCGTATGATACCTTAGAGAAAGATTTTTTGGCTTTTAACCAACAGCTCGCCTGAATTGAAGAAATACCGTTTTTATATCATCTTTTGTGTATTGCTGGCGCTTTATATCCTGCTGGCGGTTTTCCGGCCAAAGCAGCTTGACTGGACCGTTACACTGCAGGGCAAAGACAAAAATCCTTATGGTGCCTATATTCTATACCACCAGCTAAAAGATCTTTTTCCATCGGCAGTCATCCTTACGGATCGCCTGCCGGTATACAGCCAGCTCAGGGACTCGGTTGACCGCCGCACGGCTTATTTATTGATCGCGCCAGAACTTCCGTTACACCCGGAGGACATTCACAGGTTATTAAAATATGTGGCCGGCGGTAACGATGCATTTATTGCCACCTATAGCTTGGGCACTGCGCTCAGCGATACCCTGCATCTTAGGATGTCGGGTCCGGTGCATAATATTTTCCGAACGGATTCTCTCCGTGTCAATTTTACCAATCAAAGACTGGCCACTGACAGCGGGTATCTTTTTCGGAAGTTCACCCTGGATAACTACTTTAAAAAAATAGATACCGCCCGTGCCGAGGTGCTGGGTGTTCTTTCCGGCGGCCAGGCTGATTTTATCCGGATGAAGTTTGGGAAAGGCTATCTGTACGTCCATGCAGCGCCCCTGTGTTTTAGCAATTACTTCATGGTTTTCGGTAACAACGACGCTTATACGGCAGGGGCGCTCTCCTATCTTCCCAGAGACATAAAAACTATTTACTGGGATGAATATTACAAGCAGGGAGCCGATTATTCCGGAAGTGTGATGAACTTTTTTCTGACGCACCGGTTCCTGCGCTGGGCCTGGTGGCTCGCATTATTGACAACAGCGCTGTATCTTCTGTTTGCATCAAAACGGCGGCAAAGAGTGATCCCTGAGATGGATCCCATGACCAATACTTCGCTTGATTTTGTGAAGACCGTCGGAAACCTTTATTTCAACAGGAAGGACAACAAGAATATCGCGGACAAAAAGATGACCCATTTCCTGGAATTTGTGCGGGCACGATTGTACCTTTCCACCAGTCACCTGGACCAGGAATTCATCGTGGCGCTGGCACGGAAAAGTGATGTGGATGTGGGCCGGGTAACCGATCTGGTGAACCTGATGATCCAGGCCCAGACATCACCCCATATCGGGAGTGAATTACTTTCACAGCTGAACAGACATATTGACGATTTTTATAAAAAAGTAAAATAGACATGGAACAGGAATCTCCTCTATCGTCCGGTGGATTGAGCAATATTGCCGCCGCGGTGAGCAGCATCAAAAGTGAAATAGGCAAAGTGATCGTTGGGCAGCCCGAAATGATCGATTTATTGATTGCGGCCATCCTTGCAGACGGGCACGTATTAATAGAGGGTGTTCCGGGCGTGGCCAAAACGCTGACGGCCAAACTGGCGGCGCGCTGCATGGACGTGCACTTTTCACGCATACAATTTACACCCGACCTCATGCCCAGCGACCTGCTGGGCACCTCAGTATTTAATCCCAGGACAACGGATTTTCAGTTCAGGCGTGGACCGCTTTTCAGTAACATCGTCCTGATTGACGAGATTAACCGATCGCCTGCGAAGACGCAGGCGGCGCTTTTTGAGGTGATGGAGGAAAAACAGGTGACCGTCGACGGCCAGACCCATCCGATGGATGAACCGTTCATGGTGATCGCTACACAGAACCCTATCGAGCATGAAGGCACCTACCGGCTTCCGGAGGCGCAGCTGGACCGCTTCCTTTTTAAGATCATGGTACCCTATCCTTCGCTGGAGGAGGAGATCCGGATCCTGGAATATGCCAATGAGGGAAAGACGCTGCATTTTGAAGGGGTGGTCACCCCCGTACTCAATGCAGCGGACATTGCCGCCTACCGCAAACAGGTGGAAGGATTACACATCGAGCCACCGGTAATGGATTACATCGCCAGGCTGGTACAGGCTACACGCCAGGACCCGGCTATTTATTTGGGGGCATCGCCGCGCGCCTCGGTGGCGGTACTGCGGTCGTCCAAAGCCATTGCCGCCATGAACGGGCGGGATTTTGTGACCCCCGATGATGTACACCGGGTGTTGCCTGCCGTGCTTTGCCACCGCGTCATCCTTACTCCCGAGCGGGAAATGGAAGGCGCCACGGTGGAGGAGATCATAGATGGTCTGGTGAAGAAAACGGAAGTGCCCCGATAAAGGCGGGAGCGGGGCACTGTCTTTCGCGGGTGC
The DNA here is from genome assembly GCA_036278455.1 of Chitinophagaceae bacterium. Lineage (GTDB taxonomy): Bacteria > Bacteroidota > Bacteroidia > Chitinophagales > Chitinophagaceae > FW021-bin31. Next base: position 3,789 of record DASULB010000466.1, read on the forward strand.
CGTATTTTGATCCGGTGGTTTGTATTCATGAAGGAGGACACTGATGATGAAAACATGGTTTAGAAAATACATCGGGGATTTATTTCTAACCGGAAGGTTTTATGGCTTGTTCGCCGTACTCGCCGTATTGTTCCTGCTGCGTTTTTTTGTAAGTGCCCTCGGGATGCTGCCTGTTATTCTGTTGGTGGCCGGTATCGTCTTTGTAGCACTGGATTATATGCTGTTGTTTGTGTCAGGGAGAGGAAAAGTCACGGGCCAAAGGGACTGTCCCGTGCGATTGAGCAACGGGGATGAGAACACCGTGACAGTTACCCTGAGAAACCACTATGGTTTTAATATTCATACCGAAGTGATTGATGAGATCCCCTTTCAGTTTCAGAAAAGGGACGCGCGTTTTCAACTGGAGCTGCCTGCCGGTGCTGAACGGAACATTTCTTATACGTTGCGTCCCGTAAAGCGGGGCACCTATGGTTTCGGTAAAGTACGCGTATACGCCATGAGCCGCCTGGGATGTGTACAACGCCGCTTTATCGTGGCGGGTGACCAGGAGGTGCCGGTGTATCCCTCCTTTTTGCAGTTACGCAAATATCAGTTGATGGCCGAAACGAACAGGTGGAACGACCCGGGTATCCGCAGGATGAGGCAACTGGGTCACAGCATGGAGTTTGAGCAGATCAAGGAATATGTTACCGGCGATGATTACCGAACAGTCAACTGGCAGGCGACCGCGCGGGCAGGCAGGCTGATGGTCAATAACTTCATGGACCAGCGGAGCCAGCAGGTTTATTGCCTCATCGATAAAGGGCGGGTAATGAAAATGCCTTTTGAAGGATTAAGCCTGCTTGATTACGCCATCAACGCGTCGCTGGTACTGTTGAACATCGCCTTAAGGAAGCAGGACAAAGCGGGTATTTTAACCTTCTCTGAACGGCCGGGGACACTGCTCGTGGCTGCCAAAAGGCCCTCGCAGATGCAATCTATCCTGGAGATGCTCCACAATCAAAAGACACGTTACCTGGAAAGTGATTTTGAAAGATTATACATCACCATCCGGAAAAGCATCCCGCAACGCAGTCTGCTCATTTTATTTACGAATTTTGAGACACTTTCCGGGTTACGGCGGCAGCTTCCTTATCTGCAGAAAATAGCCAGGTATCACTTGCTCCTGGTGGTTTTTTTCGAAAATACGGAACTCGGGCAATTGCTGGAGTCCACCCCCGATGATCTCCAGGGGATCTACACGCAGGTCATCGCCGAAAAATTTGCTTTTGAAAAGAGGCTCATTGTAAAAGAGCTTCAGCGGTCCGGTATCTTAACGATACTGACCACCCCGCAGCATGTTACTGTAAATACCCTGAATAAATACCTGGAATTGAAGGCGCGGCAGTCCATATAGCCCTTCGGCGAAATATGATAAGGCAGGTCGCCGGAAGATATAAATGCGTTCCATAATTTATTTCCGTCATTCTTTACCCGCAGGGAACATCCCTGGAATGCGGGGAGTGGTCTCCAAAACTTAATGGTCATTATATTTTAAAGTGGCAGCAGGTATGCCGGTGACGGATCATTTATTTCCTGCATATAGAAATGATCGGGCCACGGCCCCCCAATGCTGCCTATTTTACCCTTCTATAGAGCTAAAAATTTGCCCATTGATAATTAACGAACAACAAATTTTTCAAGTTATTATATGAGAAACAGAGACTTGGGTTTATACGGGCCTATCCATGAAATCGGGCTATTTCTCAAGTGAGTCTGGCTACTTTTAAATGAAACCGGGAGGCGACAAACCATGAGATTATACAATACCGGGTATTATCGGCTCCTTATGTTTTTTCGGCGGTATGGAGCCTAAGCAATGATTGGATGCAGCGCCCGATGAAATTCGGTGATATAGACAGATCATTGCCGAAACTTGCTTATGACAGGAGTCTTATTGTAAGGAAACATTCAGGATCCTGTATTTTAATAATACTGGCTAGATTATAACAAGTTACCGTGAATACGATGAATAAATACCTACAATTGAAGGTGCACAGGCTATATAGCATTCGACTTTTTATGTTTTCGCGATGTGGAGGTCTTAGGAAATGGGAGAGGAACTGAAAGGCGTTTGATCCAGCTCAAGTAAACCATAATAAAGCGGAGCTATTTACTTTCTTTTAGAAATTCCTCTATTGATCCAATTATAAA
>DASULB010000467.1:0-20603 GCA_036278455.1 Chitinophagaceae bacterium
GTGGTGATCGGCAGTGAATCAACACCTGCAAAGGAGGTGATCACCCAATATGTGGTTCCGCTGGCGGCCATCGGCGCGATCGCCGCCTTCATCGGTTATTGGCTGATCGGGGTCAGTATGTTTTCTTTGCACCTGGGGGGCATCCGGTGGGGACTTTATTATGGGATTACTGTTTTAATACGCGATGTGCTGGTCGTGGTGATTGCCGGCTTCGTAGTGGATGCGCTGGCGCCTTCCTTTGGATCGGCCAAAGATATCGACCGTTCCATGCAACTGGTGGCCTACAGTTATACGCCCGCGTTGATCGGAGGCTTTTTGGCGGTGATCCCGATGCTTTCCTTTCTGGGTTCCTTATTCGGACTGTATGGTATTTATCTCTGGTATCTCGGTCTCACACCGCTTAAAAATACGGCAAAGGATAAAAGGGCCGGATATCTGGTGGTGTCCATACTGGTACTGATCGTCGTGTATTTGATCATCGGCTGGATACTGGGAATGATCTTCATGGGTATTTTCGGACTAAACATGTTGCCTGTAAGGGGCATGTGACCACGCAGACCATCATGCCATTGTCGTTGCTTTATCAGGCAGCTAACAAGTGATTCAAGGTTTTAATAGCCGGTTTACTTTACGTTGCCTTCTCACACCGGGAGTCCCCCGCCGTGGGTACTTGAGACCCTGTCGTTTTTCGGCGTTCCTTATTAAACCGATACGCTTCACAGCACTGCCATCACATCCCTATGACGAAGGATCAAAAGATTCCTTAGCGGAAGTGTTCGCTTAATCTATACCGAAAATTCAGCCCAAAGAAGTGGAAGCTTAGTTTAACGCCCGGAAAGTATAATAGGTTTTACGCGTTAACGGGACAATTGCGCCATCCATACCGTGGCCTGACCGCACGCGGGATCGTCTTGGTTATAAATCAAAATACGAAAATGATGCGCTTCAAGAAGTGATTGGTAGTGTGCGGTATCCAGGGATGCGTGAAACAGATTTTCTCCACCGTTGATGCCCCATGCCTCTCCATGTTCTTTACCCGAAGTGAATAACAAGATGCCGTTGCGATTCAAATGATTTTTGAAAATATCGAACATGGCAGGCTGATCCTCCGAAGGGAGGTGAAAGAAGCTGTGCCATGCGATGATAGTATCAAATTTCCTGTCAAGTGAAAGTGTGCGCATGTCTGCCTTGATAAAATCGACCGAAGGAAGGTTGTGCTGAGCGATTTCCAGCATACGGTCACTGGCATCCACGCCGGTGATATGCATGCCCTGACCGGAAAGATAGCCCATCATGGGCATTCCCGTCCCGCAACCCAGATCCAGTACAGAGGCGCCCTTGCCTGTGATGGCCATCAACCTGTCCAGGTAAGGCTTTTCCATGAGGCCCTGGTCACGGTTTGCTGAAAACCAATCGGCAATGATATTGTAGGTTTCAATGGCGTCCTTCCTTTGATCTTCCATGTGGTCTGTTTTTTCGAATATATACAAGGGCCTGTACGGGGAGTCTTTTTCAAGGTCATCACTGAATAAATGGACGTTGTCATCGGGTCAAGCTCACAACTCACCGGCTTTCAGCGTTCACCTGTTTAATCCTGAGGATGCATATTGATGCATAGTCAGCAGGTAATAAGCTTTCAGCCCGTGATGGATAAAAACGTTCTTGCCATCAAAGGGAAAGTCATGATCATAATCCGCATAGGGCATAAGGACAACCGGCGTTCCGGCGGTCATGTAATTCATACTTTTGGCATACACAGGTTCTTTGAACTCCGGCAGGGTTTGATGAATTTGTTTGTAAACTGTATGCCCCAATACCCGGCGGAATTTCTTATTGGCTTTTTTTGATGATCGATCAAGTTTGTTAAACACATGACCGGCGTATAACTTCACCAGCAGGCTTCTATGCTTTAGGGCCGGTTTGATATTTTGAAAGGGATTTACCGTATTGAAATCCTCGAGCGTCTGTATGGAAAAGGGTGTTTCGGGCACCCAGTCACGGGCGTTGACCACACGGAAAGCCCAACCGCCGCGGGTGATGTAATCAAAGTCATAGGCGTAATAGAGGTTACCCGGTTTTGGCGCCGCACTGCAATAGGCCTTATAAACGATGTCTTTCGGCAAGGCACCCTCCGGCAGATAATGCAGGTAGGAGCGGACCAGAAAGGCAAGTGCACCGCCCTGGCTGTGGCCGAAAATAATGAATTGCTTTACCCCCAGCTTTTCATATCGCCTGATCTCCTGCAGGATCGTGGGCGCCAGGGAGGCAAGACCGAGAAGCCATCCGGCATGAACCGTTGCCCGCGGATCCTCCGCGAGTTTATAATGAAACGTTACACTGTCGTTCCACTGTATCTCTCCGGTAGCCGGGACCATCGCCGCGTAAAAATTCTCCATCCAGGAGGCAGTATTCATGATGGTGCCGCGAATGCTTATGACTGCGACGGCGGAATCATCGCGCAGCCATAAAGCCCAGCGGTTATATAATCCGGTCTCCGGTGAGCGGTAGACGAGTCGGAAGCCTGCCGGCAGAGGAATTGCCGGCAGGTGAATGGTATCGTTTGCTGACCGGCTGGCTGTTGAATCGTGTGTTGGCTTTTCGGGAGTGGGGTACAGACCGGCAGTCTGTTTATGGGTGATTTCAAGCAAACGGATATACTGCCCGGGATCGAATCCGGGCTTTAAGATTATTTGCCCCTGGGTGCATAAGCAACTCGCCAAAAGGCAGAGAGATAAAATAATCTTTTTTAAATGGGCCATATAATGGAGACGTTTTTTATCGCAGTGCGTATGAACCTTGGAATACCTTGGAATAAAGATAGGGTAAAGTGTGCAAAGGCATGGGCCATAAAAGGAAGGCCGGTATTCTTTTTATCTCTGCCAGCTGAAAGGGTGTAAGCGTGTACGTATACCTGTGATCCCGGTTGCGTTTAAAAAGCGAGGGTGAGCTTCGCGGTCAGGGACCGGTGTGGTTGCAATTGAAGACGGTTATTCCAGTAGCGTTCCTCGGTCAGATTATTTAGTTTTATCCCGCCCGTTAGAAACTGTGTTCCTAAAAGACGGTCGCGTCCAAAACACTATAGGCCGGTACATTGAATTCAGCCGCGAAACCTTTTAAGGATTGGAGCCGGCCGCCATCGTTTTCACCACCTAGTCCACACCGAGGTCCGTCAGGGAACCTTTCTGAAAATGATAACTGATCCAGACAGGGGCGGTATTCTGCGGGCCTGCCCCGTCCGGCCGGCGCCCGCTCATGTCATCGTCCGCCTTTTGGCGATCGGAAAAATGTTGAGCGGGTATGACGAGTGATGATGATGCGCCGGCTATTGTAATTTGCTTACAATTCCCACCCGCCTATTTGCTTTTTTGCCTGGCAGAACGATTCCCAGACGTCCTTTACGACTTCAGCGGCGGGTTTTATGTCCCTGATCAGTGCGCTGATCTGGCCTATTTCCAGTTCACCTTCATCGAGCAGGCCCTCGAACATCCCTTTTTTGGCACGCCTCAGGCCCAATAATTTCAGTAATTGTGTCCTGTCGGCACAATGTTCCTCGGCCGTGCGTACCTGATCAAAGAATTTATTTTTGAGCATGCGCACGGGAACCAGTTTTTTCAGGGTAAGCAGGGTATCACCTTCCCCGGCCTGCAAGATGGCCTGCTTGAAGTGATCGTGTGAAGAAGCCTCCGGCGTGGCGACAAACAGGCTGCCGATCTGCACCCCCTCAGCACCGAGCGCGAAAGCCGCCATCATTGCCCGGCCGCTGCCAATACCGCCTGCCGCCACCACAGGGATCTTAACGGCTTCACAGACGGCGGGAATCAGGCACATTGTGGTGGTCTCTTCGCGGCCATTGTGTCCGCCGGCCTCAAAGCCTTCCGCCACGACGGCGTCGCATCCGGCGTCCTGGGCCTTGCGCGCGTATTTGCTTCCGGGCACCACATGCACCACGGTGATGTGATGGTTCTTCAGAAAGGACGTCCAGGTGGCGGGATTGCCCGCGGAGGTGAACACGATTTTCACGCCTTCTTCTATAATCACCTGCATGTGGGCCTCCATATCAGGATAAATAAGCGGCACATTCACCCCGAAAGGCTTTTCAGTGGCTTGCCTGCATTTACGAATATGGGTACGCAGCACCTCGGGATACATGCTGCCGGAGCCGATCAGTCCCAGTCCGCCCGCGTTACTGACCGCGCTGGCCAGGCGCCAGCCGGCGGCCCATACCATCCCTGCCTGAATGATCGGATAACGGATGCCAAGGAGTGTGGAAATACGCGTTTGCATGGTTGAATCGTTTCGGTAGCGGTAAAGGCTCAGCGGATCCCGAAGCCCTGGCCACGGGCAGCAGGAATCGCCGGTCCAGGACATCCTTTTTTTACTTTAACCCATCCTTTAACCGAGATCGATCTCCGTATTATCCCCGATGTTCAGGCTTTGGGTAAGGCCATGAATATTGGCATCACTGCCGATGATGGATGAATTAAGCACTACTTCGTTCAGGTTGGAAAAGGAGCCGATAATGGAATTCTTGATAATGGAATATTTGATGACAGTGTTGTCGCCGATGGTCACGTTGGGGCCGATAATGGAATTTTTGATGTTACAGTTCTCCGCGATGCTCACGGGGGGGATGACGATGGTGTTTTCATAGGGGATGTCCGGCAACCTGGTATGATTGTTTTTCTTCAGCAGGATGGAATTGGTTTCCAGCAGGGTATCTTTTCTGCCGCAATCGAACCAGTTACTGACTTTGAAGGAGGAGAACCGCACGTTTTTCTCAATCATACACTGCAGCGCGTCGGTGAGCTGGTATTCATCATGTGATTTAAGTTTTTGACGGAAATTTTCAGCAAGGCAACCCAGCAGGAGCTTGGTTTCTTTTATCTTATAAAGGCCTACCAGCGCCATATTGGATTTTGGGATCTGCGGTTTTTCGATCAGCCGGGTAATCTGTCCATGCTCGTCGAGTTCCGCTACGCCGAAATGCCGGGGATCATCTACTTTCTTCAGGCCCAGCGTAGATCCTTTGAAAGCGAGAATCTCCCGAACGTTGAATTCACAGATGGTATCTCCCATCACGATGAAGATCTCATCATCTCCGAGGATATCCCCCGTAAGCGCGATAGCCGAGCCGGAGCCTTCCCGGAGGTTTTGCTGCACAAAATGACAGTTAAGATCAGGGTATTTTTGTTCTACAAAATCAATGATCTTATCGCCCAGGTATCCAATGACGAATACAAAATCCCGGACACCGGCTTCCGCCAGTGGATCCACGATGAAACTCAGGATGGGTTTTCCGGCAATGGGAATAAGGGCCTTCGGTTGAGTGTAAGTATGGGGACGTAGCCGGGTGCCTGCCCCTGCTACAGGAATAACTGCTTTCATGTGCACGGCAAGTTAATGACAACTGACAGGTTGCATATTGGTTTAACGGAATCTAAAATGTGAAGGTACGTTAAATTTTACAGGCGGGGAAAATCCACAGGCAGGCCTCAGCCTTCGTGGTGGGAATTATACACATTTACTCAACAGCAAAGGGATACATCACAATATGGATTACCTTTGCGCCTGTAAATGGTTTCGATATGGGAAAGGGTAAACAGGGCAACGTCGTATCCATGCCAAAGACACCGGAGAGCTATTTTAAGTCCGGACGTGCCCGCGAACTTCCTGTAGATGAATGCCTCATCAGTGAAGACTGGCAGGATGGCGGGATCATCAATATTGTTCTGGCGAGGAAACACGTCAACGGAAACATTTCCTGGGCGATGTTTCTGGTGGATACCTATTGTTTGGGCATCCGGGACACCGATTATGCATTTAATCAGCCAGAGGAGGACTATATAGAATGCAAAGGCCTGTTACTGGATGGTTATGACATGATCCCCTGTAGTTATTCATTGATACACAACCTGATATTTGGTGCGATCGCCTTTGCGGAAACCTATGATTTTAAGCCGTGTAAAGAATTCAGCGTCTCCTGTTTTCTGCTGAAAGATAAAGAAGACGAACCCATCAAAAAGATGGATATTGAATTTGGTTTTGCAGGCAAACCGACTTATTACGGGCTTCACGAAGACGCCCATGCAGAAAGAATTATCGCCTCACTGAAACGTAACCCCGGGGAAGGCAATTTTATGGTGATTTTTGAAGGTGATGAAGATGATGAGGATGACTGGGACGACGAGGACCTGGACGATGAGGGCGGAGACTGGGATGAAGATGACCGGGACGATGAGGGTGACGATGATGACGATGATGATTCCACAGCGCTATTCGGGGAAGGGGAGATGGAAGAAATTCTCAGTGGTAAAAAGAACCCGAATTGGTTCCAAACCTATGTGTTGGCGGACGACGTTTATGATGATTATTTTCCGGATGAAATAACTGCCATCGGCGAGATGGAGGAAATTTGTATGGAATTCGACGATTTGGTGGAAAAGATGAACATGGATAGCTCCGAATACGGTGCTGATTCCGATGAGATTATCCTCCGCCTTGCCTCGGCTTTACCGGAGGCTGTTGCGCAGCATAGGGGAGTTGCCGAAGCAGATAAGTTGATCGGAGAGTATCCCAATATTTATGATCTTTGCCAGCTCAGGTTGCTGTTTTCTATGCGTGAAGATTTTTCGTCACCTGAAACACTGTTTGATGGATTTTATAAAAGATTTCCCGGCAGGCCCTTGTCAAAAATATTGCGTTGCGGACATCTCATCAGCCTCGGGGAACCTGAAAAAGGCTTTGATGTTTTGGGCAGGAAACGCCACATGACAGAGGCCTTCCCAGAGAATGAAGGTATTTTTTCGTGGGTAGAGATCCTTTCATATTGTGCGGTCATGTGCCGGTATTACGCGGCAGTAGATGATTTGATCAACAGCCGGCTTTTTGCAGGCTGTATCATAGAATTTAGCGATCCGGATGAGCTGTGCACCACCCTTGCTATCAGAGAGCTTACTGAGAAAATGCGTATAAAAATAGATGCAAAAATGGAAGAAAATAACAGTCGTAAAGATTAAAGTCTAAAAGGCACATTGCACATTGCCTCAAAAATGTGCTGAACCTGGTTATTTGAACGCCTTATATTTTTACACGATTATTAAACATCATATGCAAAGAGACGAACAGATTTTTACGATTATCCACAAAGAGTTGGAACGCCAGCGCCGCGGTATCGAACTTATCGCTTCTGAGAATTTTACCAGCCTGCAGGTCATGCAGGCCATGGGTAATGTAATGACCAACAAATACGCCGAAGGTTATCCCGGCAGGCGCTATTATGGTGGTTGTGAAATGGTGGACCAAAGTGAACAGCTGGCCATCGACCGCGCCAAAAAGATGTTTGGCGTTGAATATGTGAATGTACAGCCGCATGCCGGCGCGCAGGCGAATGCCGCTGTGATGATGGCGGTACTGAAACCTGGCGATAAGGTATTAGGACTCGATTTAAGCATGGGAGGGCATCTGACGCACGGCTCCTCTGTTAATTTTTCCGGAAAGCTATACGACCCGCATTTCTACGGTGTAAACAAGGAAACAGGGCTGATCGAATATGATAAAATGGAAGAGGTGGCCAATGCGCAACGGCCTAAGCTGATCATCTGCGGCGCCTCCGCCTACAGTCGTGACTGGGACTACAAACGTATCCGTGAGATAGCCGACGGGATCGGCGCACTGGTGATGGCCGATATCGCGCATCCGGCCGGATTGATTGCCAAGGGTCTGCTAAATTCCCCTTTTGAACATTGTCATTTTGTGACCACCACCACTCATAAAACCCTGCGGGGGCCCCGTGGCGGCATGATCATGATGGGCAAGGATTTCGAAAATCCGTTTGGGTTGAAGACGCCAAAGGGTGAAACCCGTATGATGAGTTCCGTACTGGATCTGTCTGTATTTCCGGGCACACAGGGCGGCCCGCTGGAACATGTGATCGCGGCCAAGGCCGTTTCCTTCTTCGAGGTCCTGACCGATGATTATGACCGGTATGCCAGGCAAATCGTTAAAAACGCCCAGGCCATGTCCAGGGCTTTTATTGAAAAAGGGTACCAGATCGTATCGGGCGGTACGGATAACCACCTGATGCTGATAGATTTAAGAAACAAGAACATTACCGGCAAAAAGGCGGAGCAAATACTGGTGAAAGCCGATATTACGGTCAATAAGAACATGGTCCCTTATGATGATAAATCCGCTTTTGTTACCTCCGGGATCCGCGTGGGTGTTCCCGCCGTTACGACTCGTGGGCTGACAGAAGAGCATATGCCGCAGATTGTGCAGTGGATGGATGAATTGTTAATGGATCCTGATAACGAACAGCAGATCAGTGCTGTGGGCACCGAAGTGAATAAATTCATGCGGCAGTTCCCGCTTTATCCGGAAATGGGCTAAGCGTGCCAGCTGTCTTTCGCCTGTTTCGTGTCCTTTGTGAGAGATCCCGCAAACCATTGGGGGATAGCAGGTAAATAATGCCTTTAAAATCGCCGCTAACATGATTTGCCTATTCATCCTTTGCCAGAGAATACAATCCCGGAATGAAGGAGAAGCGGGTGGGGTTTAAAAAATAGGTTAGAAAGGGCTCCACGGTACCGGCTGCACGAAGATAGAGAGACGCCGGAATAACTCCCGGATAACCTTGAAATAAACAAAGTTATGCTTTACCGGGCCTTATAAGCGGTTATGCATTTGCTTATCCTTTTAACGATGCCTACCGGTCATACTTCATAAAGATATCGTAGAGCACCTGCTTGTCGTAATCCGTCAGCTCAGGCGTAACATCGGTTTGGACAAAATGCCTTTTAAACGCGACAATGGCCGCCGTCGTATCGCGGATGTCGTAACCAATCAGGCGTAACGCGGTTGCACAGTCAAAGTCCTCAGGTGCAACGGGCAGGGTGGAATCTCTCCAATAACCAAAGCCCTGTGTGGCCAGTTCGCGCCATGGGAAATAGACGCTGGGATCCTTTCGGCGTGTAGGCGCCACATCGGCATGGGCGATAAAATTTCCGGTGGCTATATGATAACGCGCTTTGATGGAGTGGAGGATCACCAGTAAGGATGCGATTTGTTTTTGCGTAAAGGGTTCTTTGCCGGTATTGTCCAGTTCGATGCCCAGTGATATGGAGTTGATGTTATAAAAGTTTCCCCACCTGGATACACCGGCCTGCCATGCCCTGTAGTGCTCGTTCACTAATTTGAAAACGGTACCGTCCTTGCATACCAGGTAGTTGGCGCTTACTTTACGGCGCGTATCGGGATTGGTAAGGGTATGGAGCGATTGGGAGCAACTGTTTTCCTCGGTCTGGTGAATGATCACCAGTACCGGGGTCCGGATGTCAAAGTTGGGTGACGGGGCGGTCCATTGTTTTACGCCGAGTGAATCCAGGGGAAGTACTACGGGAATAAACTTTTTATATCCCGCGCGCATGTTTTTCAGGTTGGCCTTATAGGCGGAGCGGACGGTGCTGCCCAACGGATAAGTCTTTGGCGCACAGGAGCTCCACCATAAGAGGCCCAGGCACGCAATGGCCGAGAGATAAGTTCTTTTCACGGCCTAAAAATACCCAAAACCAGAAAGAAAACCGGATAATTTTGATCAGCGTTCTTCAAGTGGCAGGCTTCCGGGCGTGGAAGTCATGACCGGCAGCCTGGCAGGGGAAGGGGGGCTGTCTTTCTGTCCCGGCCCCCGGCGCTGACGGCCGCTTGCTGGCCGACCGGATCAGGGTTGTTTGATCACCTTTCCGGATCCCGTCATCGTGGTTTCCACCGACGGGCTTCCCTCATAATAAACATTGCCGGATCCAAGGATGGTGGCATGAAGCTTTATGCTTGCATATACCCGTACATTGCCGCTGCCGGCGATCTTTATCCTGGATTGTTCGCTTTTCAAATGGGATCCTTTGAAGTTACCACTGCCGACAATATTTACAGTCGTATTGCGGGTCTCTCCGCCAAGGAGAATATCACCTGAGCCGGCGATGTTGGCATCCAGTTCAGGGGCGTTCATCTGCATGACGATATTACCGGATCCCGCAATATTCAGTTTGACAGCCTCATCGGTCCTCAGGGTATCGGAAACCGTGATATTACCCGAGCCCATCACGCTGAGATGCGTGACCCCGGGTGCCGTAAGGTATATTTTGATTGGCTTATGTGCTTCGATGTTTACATGATCTTTGAATGTGATCCGCAGTTCATCACCCCGTTTTTCTGTTGCAATATATGGCAGCAGGTTAGACTCGGCTTCGATCCGGGCAGCCTCCACCGTACCCTGGGTGAGGTATACCTGCATGGAACCGGCCAGGGCAAGTGTTTCGAAATCACCGGCCTGGCGCTCCTGCGTCGTCACCTGCCCGTTTCCCACCACTCTTTTACCTGTCAGTACGCAACTTCCAGCGCCCACCACCAGCAGGAAAAGGGCGCCCATAAAACAATGATTTTTCTTCATGGCAAAAGATCTAAAGGGTCAGAGAATGCAACGGTAATGATGACGCTATGTTGATTAAGAATACACTTTTATTAACGGGTGTGCACGCCTGTTATCTCTCAGTAAAGTTAGAATAATCCCCTTGTAATAGAAGCATCCGGATAAAAAAAGAGGACGCAGTGACGTCCGGGGAGATACTTTTTGTATAATGGTAGACGTTATAGAGGCTTCTACCGGTGATCCCGCCAGGAAGCATCGGAATAAGCGCGGACTAAAAGGCGTATAAAACAAAGGATGTCACCATATGGACGGGTGATTTGAGCGGCGGGCTTCCGGGTAAACAACCGTTGGAACAGTTACCGGAGAAGATTTTTAACAACTAATTGCATTTCGGTACTTATTTTGCAGGAGTTAAAGATACCGGAATCCGGATCTGAAATCCTGCATAAGGGTCTCATTTTTCATCAATTAAAAACATTTTCTATGAAAAAACTACTTTGCCTGGTGACCATCTCCAGTCTTCTGGTGGCCACCGCCATGGCACAGCCGGGTCTGCACCTGGGAATTAAAGGAGGTGCCAATATGACAAAGATCGACGGCGAACAATACAAGGATGCTTTCGACTTCAACTATCATTTGGGAGGATTTCTACAACTGGATCTGACCAAGGGTTTCGGTATACAGCCCGAAGTCATTTTTTCGCAATCAACCTCCAGGACGGGAACCAGGTTTAGCGATATTTATACGGAGTTTCCCAATTCCAATGATCAGAAGATCAAGCTGAACTATCTGAGCATTCCCGTACTTGCCAACATTAAATTCAGCAATGCACTTTGGTTGCAACTCGGCCCCCAATACAGCATTCTGATGAACGATCACGAATCACTGACCCAAAATGGCAAAGATGCCTTTAAAAAGGGTGATTTGTCGGGGGTCGGCGGATTATGGCTGAAATTGCCGCTGGGCCTTAGTCTCAGCGCACGTTATGTGATAGGACTGAGCAATCTCAATGATGTAAGCGATGAGAACAAATGGAACAGCCAGGCCATACAGTTAGGGATCGGGTTTACATTCTTCTGACCGTTCAGGCAAGCTTTTTTGACAAAGGCCTCCTCCGGGAGGCCTTTTTACTTGGCATTAAACTTGACATTGTAGAGGTTTTATTATAAATTCGTATTTTTTAGACCAGTAGTGACAATTTGACCGACTATATTTATGAAGAATGATATTTTTTACCTGCAGGAGAGTGAGGAGGAAATGGAATTTATGCCTATTTTACCTTTGAATGAAGAAGCCCCTGATAATCTGGAAGAAGGCAACATACCTGATCTTATACCTATTTTACCGTTGCGCAACACGGTTCTTTTCCCCGGTGTCATCCTGCCGATTACCGTAGGAAGGGATAAATCCATCAAAGCGGTGCACGATGCCAATAAAACCGACAAATTGATCGGTGTAGTGGCCCAAAAGGACAGCACTGTCGAAAACCCGCTCATGACGGATCTGGCGGAAGTGGGCACCGTGGCCCGCATCGTCAAACTGATCCGCATGCCCGATGGTGGCACGACCATCATTATACAGGGCGTCCGCCGCTTCAAGCTGACGGAACTTTCAAGCGATGATCCTTATTTTAAGGCTAAAATAGAATTATTATCCGATGAAATACCCGCGGAGGATAAGGAATATGACGCCTACGTTTCTTCCATCAAGGATCTGGCAGCCCAGATCATCCAGCTGTCGCCCAATATCCCGAGTGAGGCGACCGTTATTCTCTCTAATATTGAGAATACACCTTTTCTCATTCATTTTGTGGCCTCCAACCTCAGTTCGGAAGTTCGGGACAAACAGCTTTTGCTGGAAATGAACGACCTGAAGATCAGGGCTGAGTTTCTACTGAAATTATTGCAGACGGAATTGCAATTGGCAGAACTGAAAAACAAGATCACCACCAAGACAAAAACGGATCTGGATCGCCAGCAACGTGAATATTTTTTGCAACAACAGCTCAAATCCATCAAAGAAGAGCTGGGCGGCGACATGAATGAGCCGGAGATCCGGGAGATGAAAAAAAGAGCGGATGGAAAAAAATGGCCGGAGGCCGCGAAGGAATCTTTTCACAAAAACATCGAGAAACTGGAGCGCATGCATCCTTCCACTCCTGATTACTCGGTGGTATACAATCACCTGGATCTGATCCTTGACCTTCCGTGGGAAGCCTATACCAAAGATCACTACGACCTTGAACTCGCCCGCAAAATACTGGACCATGACCATTATGGCATGGATAAGATCAAGGAACGTATCCTGGAATACCTGGCTGTATTGAAGCTGAAAGGTGATATGAAATCCCCGATCCTTTGCTTCGTGGGCCCTCCCGGCATTGGCAAGACATCGCTGGGACGTTCCATCGCGCGCGCCATTGAACGCAAGTATGTCCGGCTGAGCCTGGGCGGCCTGCATGATGAAAGTGAGATCCGCGGTCATCGTAAAACCTATATCGGGGCCATGCCCGGTCGTATCCTGCAGAGCATCCGCAAGGTGAAGTCTTCCAACCCGGTCATGATCCTGGATGAAATAGATAAGGTGGGCAGTGATTTCCGGGGTGATCCAAGCTCGGCGCTGCTGGAGGTGCTGGATCCGGAGCAAAACAATACCTTTTATGACAATTACCTGGAACTGGAATATGATCTTTCCAAGGTGCTCTTTATCGCGACGGCCAACAGCCTTAATGGTATTCATCCGGCCCTGCGCGACCGCCTGGAAATCATTGAATTGAGTGGTTATTCCATAGAAGAAAAGGCGGAGATCGCCCGCAGGCACCTGATCCCCAAGCAAAAGGCGGCCCATGGTCTGAAAAAGCTACCGGTGAAATTCCCCAAAAAGATCATCGAGACCCTGATCCAGGATTATACCCGGGAAAGCGGTGTCCGTGAACTGGATCGCCAGCTGGCCGCGACCATGCGTTATCTGGCCAAAGAAGTGGCCATAGAGCATGAATTACCGGAGGTGCTGACACCGGAACTGCTGGAAAAGATGCTCGGTAAGCAAAAGTTCAGCAATGATCTGTATAAAGAAGCCAACCTCCCTGGTGTGGCCGTCGGACTCGCCTGGACTTATGTTGGCGGTGATATCTTATTTATTGAAACCAGCCTGAGCGAGGGAAAGGGTGAACTGAAAATGACCGGTAATCTTGGAAATGTGATGAAGGAATCGGCCAGCACCGCCCTGAGCTATCTGCAGGCACATGCCAGGGATTTCGATCTGGATCCCAAGATTTTCAGCCATAAGAACGTCCACATTCATGTGCCTGAAGGCGCCGTGCCAAAGGATGGGCCCAGTGCGGGTATTACCATGCTTGCTTCCCTCACTTCCGCCTTTACGGAAAAGAAGGTGAAACCTTTCCTGGCAATGACCGGGGAGATTACGCTGCGGGGCCAGGTATTGCCGGTAGGGGGCATCAAGGAGAAAATACTCGCCTCTAAGCGCGCGGGCCTGAAAGAAATCATTCTGTGCCGGCAAAACGAGAAGGATATCCAGGAAATTAATGCCCAATATATCAAAGGTCTGCGTTTCCATTATGTGGACCGGATGAACGAGGTATTGAATATCGCCCTGGTAAGGGACCGGAAATCGAAACAATGGCCGGTCGCCTGATAGGGATATGCCGGCCGGCATCCGCGCGTTTTTGCTCATCGTTTACCGATTACTTTTTCCCCGTACCGTCCGTTGGCGCCAAGATGGAATTGTCCTCCTACGGTGGCCGTTTTTCCGGCGCTAAAGATTGATTTTCTTCTCCATAAAAAAGGCTTGTTGTCCGATTGACAGGTCTTAAGGTTCGCCACCACTTCAAAAACTCAAAAACTAAAGCGGGTCGCCGCGTGTTTTTTTACGGATTTAATCTTTCCGGGGAATAATGTTTTTTTTGTATCTTAGGCCCCGGTTTTCGAAGTCAATGATCACGGTATTGAGGTGATTGTAAACTTGGTTATGAAAAACGCGGCGATACACCACCAGATTTTCAAACGGGTTCCGGATTGCGTCCGGAACAACCAGCACATCGCGCGTTTTCCGGCCGTGACCAGATTAACATCCGCCGTTTTTACGCCCATAAACTTATCCTCATGAAACGCTTTCGGGATTTTCTGGAATGGCAGGCCTTTGGTGTTTGTACCGCTATCGGAGAAAAGTTGGGAATTGCAACCTCCCGCATCCGCATGTGGTTCATTTATATCTCTTTTCTCACCATAGGCTCTCCGGTCATTATATATATGATCATGGCCTTCTGGCTCAACATGAAAAAGTATATGCTAAATACCCGCCGAAATCCCCTTTGGTATTGGTGATGGCATTTGCCGCTGCCGCCCGCCTTTTGGAAACCTGCCGAAGCTGACAGCGTCTTCCTTGTTCTTACCATTTCCTCCTGCTATTACCAAAAAGAATTATTTTGTTATTTTGTTATTCTTAGTAATTTAGTTGTTACAATTCGGAAATGACTGTATCTTGGCGGCTGAAAATCCTGTCAAAAGCTTCTTTTTCAGAAAAGCCATCATGTGGTTGTTATACCGGCTTTATGAAAGCAAATGGGCTAAAGAATAGAAATTATATAACAGGAGGCGGAAATAGGCCCTGATTTTAAAAAAAAATTGGTGCAAATAAAAATTTCCTTAAATTGTGCCCCCGCCTTTAGGGTGATTGATGTAAAAAACAAGAAAAAAAGGGTTACTCAATCCACAAGTCAAGGGAAGATTCTTGATGCTGAATTTAGGTGTGAGAGAGGGAAGGGGATGTGAGAACAGATAATGGTTTTCTCTGATTATATCCAGAATATTTATTGTAACACATTCCTGGGGAAAACAATGTTTTTTGTGAATATTTATTTTTTAAATGAAAACGTTCATTCTTATTAACTTAACAAAACTCAATCAACATGGCTGACATTAAATCAACCGGAACCGGATCTGTGCCCACGGCTAAAACTGTTATCGCTCAGGGTACCGCGCAACGTCAAAAAGCGAAAAAAGGAAGTAACCTGCTTGCAACGCTGGCAGTGCCTATTTGTTTGATAATAGGTATTTTGTTTTGGAAATTTGTATTGGGAAATCCCTCCAACTTCGTCGGTGGCGTAACCGAAGGCCCCCACGTGGTGTCGTTAAACTATGCCGGTACGGTTTATACCGGTGGATTTATTGTACCGATCCTGCTTACTCTGCTTTTGCTGGTAATTACTTTTGTGGTGGAGAGGATTTTCACCATCAACAAGGCGAAAGGCAAGGTGAAAGCAACCGAATTTTTGCGGAGGGTGCAATACAACCTGGCTAACAAAAACCTGGATTCCGCCATCGCTGAATGCGATAAGCAGCGTGGTTCCGTAGGAAACGTCATGAGGGCCGGTCTGAGGAAGTATAAGGAGATGACTACCAATACGGACCTGACGACCGAACAAAAGGTCATCAACATTCAAAATGAAATTGAAGAGGCTACTACCCTGGAACTTCCCATGCTGGAAAAGAACCTGGTATTTCTTTCTACCATCGCATCCTGCGCTACCCTGATGGGATTGCTTGGAACGGTACTGGGTATGATCCGCGCCTTTAAAGCCTTGTCCGACACCGGTGGAACCGATTCTACGGCCCTGGCACTTGGTATTGCGGAAGCCCTGGTGAACACCGCTCTGGGTATCGCTACTTCCTTTCTCGCCATCATCTTTTACAACTATTTCACCACCAATATTGATGGTATCACCTACGGTATTGATGAAACGGGCTACACGCTGACCCAGAGTTTTGCTGCAAATTATAAATAAGCACAGGCAAAAGGAATGAAATACTTCCTTCCTTTCTCACATTAATGGGAGTAAAATTTGTGAAATAGGAGAGAAATTGCATCTTATTAAATGAACTGAACTAAAAGCAGCAAAATGCCAAAAGTAAAAATTGCACGTAAAGCTACAGCAGTGGACATGACGCCGATGTGTGACGTTGCTTTCCTGTTATTGCTTTTCTTCATGCTGACGACAAAGTTTAAGCCGGATGAGCCGGTAACGGTGGTCACACCGTCGGCCATTTCCACTACCCTTTTGCCACAGGCTAAGGTAGCCCTGATCACCATTTCCAAGGACGGCAGGGTATTTTTCGGATTGAGCGACCAGAATCAGCGGACGGCACTGATACAGAACATCAGCACCTCATACAAATTGGGTCTTTCCGCCAAGGAGATCAGAAACTACGAATTGGCTTCCAGCGTCGGCATGCCTATTGACAAGTTGAAGCAATTCCTGCAAATGACCCCGCAGGAGCAAAAAAAGTATAACCAGGAAGGCATCCCGGTGGATTCAATGCACCAGGAATTAAGCCAATGGCTTGATTATACGGTCAATGTGAACAACAACGATCCGAAACTCAAGTTTGTCATTAAAGCGGATGATAACACCAAATTCGATGTGGTGAATAAGGTGCTCAATATTCTGAAAAAGGATAATCATCATCAGGTGCACCTGATCACCAGTATGAAGACGATCCCACCGGGAACACCGGCTTATGAGACGGCAAAACAGTCGGGAACATTGGACAGCAATGGTGGTTAATCCAGGCTAAATTTATTTGATCACAATAAAAAAATTATAATTATGGCTGATGTGGATCTAGCGTCTGGGAGTGCGGATAAACGGCATAAAGGGACCAGAAGTAAAAAGCTCTCCACCAGGGTGGATATGACCCCCATGTGTGATGTGGCTTTTCTGCTCATCTTCTTTTTTATGATTACCACTACGCTCCAGCGCCAAAAAACCATGAACTTATATCTGCCTCATGATGTTAAAAACGAGGACCAGCAGAATAAAGTGAAGGAGAGTCAGGCGCTTACCATATTAATGGGAGGCGATAATAACCTGTATTATTATTATGGTATCGGTACCGAAGCGGCCAAGGACCCCGCCAATAAGATTGTGAAATCTACCTATGCCCTGAAGGGGGGAATTGGCGAGGTGATCGCTGACAAATGGAACAGCGTGATCAAGAATTCCGGCGGCAGAGATAGTATGGTGGTGATTATCAAACCCACAAAGGCAGCGACCTATGAAAATGTGGTCAGTGTGCTGGATGATATGAATATTTACGAGGTAAAAAAATACGCGCTTGTTCCGGCAACGGTAAATGACAAAAAAATGATTAATCTAAAGCGCGCCGCTTCCGGATTACCTCCCATAGTCGATTCTACCTCCGCGGGTCAATGATTTCCGGCAGACCGGACCGCGTAATTTTTTATGGAATCCTTGTTTTAATTGCATCTTATTAATATAAAAAGAAGCCATGGACGCTAAACAAATATTGAAATCTGACTTTTTGGACATCTTGTTCGAGGGTAAAAACCAGGATTACGGTGCCTATGAGTTGAGGAGAAAATACGAGCACCGATTGGCCAAAGCCCTTATTGTAACACTGATTATCGTATTGCTGGCCATCGCGTCCTTCGCCGTTTCCAATTACCTGAGGCAACAAGCGGCGCTCCATCCCAAGCCGATCCAGAAGGATGTTGTTCTCCAACAAGTGAATATTAAACAACCCGATCAACCACCACCCCCTCCGCCACCGCCGGCTCCCGAGCCGCCGAAGGTAAAACCCCAGGTACAATATACACCGCCAAAGGTGGTGAAAGACGCGGAAGTAAAACCGAATGAACAGCCGCCGGATCTGGATAAGATCAAGAACCAGGCGATCAGTACGGTGACCAAAGCCGGTGATGTGAATGGTATTGATCCCGGTTTGGTAGCCGATAAGGGAACCGGTGTGGTTGCTGCCGCACCAAGCCCCAACAAGGTGTTCACCTTCGTGGAGCAAATGCCTACCTTCCCAGGTGGAGAAAGTGCGCTGATGAAATACCTGCATGACCATATCCGTTATCCCGCAGTAGCCCGTGAAAACGGCATTCAGGGTACGGTGGTGGTACAGTTCATCGTAGGTCCTGACGGTACCATTCGTAAAGTGACGACCGTAGGTGCCAAGAAAGGCGGCGGATTGGAGGAAGAAGCCATGCGCGTGGTTAAGGGCATGCCGAAATGGAAGCCCGGTCGCCAGAACGGACGTGCGGTGACTGTGCAGTATTCCCTGCCGGTGCGGTTTGTGTTGCAGTAAGCTGACAATTTAAATCCTTTAATAAATTCCCCGTTGTATGACGGGGAATTTTCATTGTGCGTCAGGCATGTCTATCACGCTATAGGGTGCAAGTCCCGAATACGCTTTGCAGTAGGGAGTATTAGCCAAGGGCAAGGGTGTCGCGGGTGACTGCGAATCTGAAGGAAGCCGGAGGCAAACGTTTGAGCTTACGAACAGAAATCGCATACAAGGCGGAGCAATGGGGGAGATGTTGCAATACAAACAAAAGCCCAATACTGTACGGAACAGTGCTACGTAAATGCGGAGGCTACATGAACGGAAAGCGGATAGACTTACCCTGAGAGATCTGTCGGTAAGCTGTCGGAGGCGCGCGCGAGTGCCCGAGAAGCAACGATCGCAGAGATGCGATACGGTACCGACAGAAGTCAGCAGAGGCCATAGTAAGCCGGAAAGGAGTTACCGGACACGCCGGAAGTCTCACAGAAGGACGAAGGGCTGAATGTTAGAGAATCTGTTAGCGGTTTTCTTGTAAGACCGTATAGCAGTGGCAAAGGAATCGGAAAGTTTATGATGAGGCTATGACAACGGAAACACGTTAGAGAACTACGCTGTTGGGGGAGGCCGGAAGCCGGAACCCATCAGGGATCAGGAGTTGAGCTAAATCATGCAACCAATGAGGACAATGCCAGGAGAGCAATCAACCAAGAGTAAAAGATGCTGGAAGAAATACTAGACATCCGAAACATTCAAAAGGCCTTGAAGCAAGTAATTGCGAACAAGGGCGCCGGAGGTATAGATGGTATGCGGACAGATGAACTGAAAGGATACATGGAAGACCATTGGCAGGAACTTCGGAAGTCAGTACTGGAAGGCAGCTACAAACCGCAGGCAGTGCGGAAAGTAGAAATTCCCAAACCCCAGGGAGGAACCAGAATGCTAGGCGTGCCTACAGTGGTCGATAGGCTGCTCCAACAGGCGATATCCCAATGGCTTAGCCCGAAGTACGAGGAGGAATTTTCCGAATACAGTTATGGGTTCAGGCCAAAGCGAAGGGCGCACCAAGCGGTGCTGGAAGCGAAACGCAACCTGAACGAAGGATACGAATGGGTAGTGGAGCTAGACTTAGAGAAATTCTTCGACAAGGTGAATCATGACAAACTCATGGGACTACTGGCAAAGAGGATACCGGATAAGCGAACATTGAAACTTATACGGGCATACCTGACCTGTGGCATCATGGAGGGCGGTGTAGCAAGCGTTCGCACTGAAGGTACCCCTCAAGGGAGCCCGTTATCACCGCTGCTTTCAAACGTTGTCCTGAACGAGTTGGACAAGGAATTGCTCCAACGGGGACACCGGTTCGTAAGGTATGCTGATGATTGCAGTCTCTATGTAAGAAGTGAGAAAGCGGCACATCGTGTCATGGCAAACATCACCGAATACATAGAAAAGAGACTGAAATTGAAAGTGAATCGAACGAAAAGCAAGGTGAGCCGACCAGTGGATAGTACGCTGCTGGGATTCTCGTTCTATCGAAGAAAGGGTGAATGGGATATCCGGATTGCACCGAAGTCGATTGAGAGGATGCGAAAGAAGATCAAGGAGCATACCCGTAGGAATGACCCCGCACCCGCCAAGGACAAGATCATGAGGATGGCGCCTATGATACTGGGATGGGTCAACTATTTTTCCATAGCACAAGCGAAAAGCAGGATGAGGGAACTGGATGAACTGGTAAGGGTAAGGTTGCGCATCGGAATATGGAAGCAGTGGAAAAAGCCCAAGACGAAGATAACCAACCTGATAAGGCTTGGTGTAAACCGTCAAAAGGCTTATGAATGGGGCAACACAAGAAAAGGCCTTTGCAGGACAGCACATTCCCCCGTTCTTAGTGTATCGCTTAACAATATGTATTTTACGAAACTAAGATACATCGGGTTTGTCAAACAATACGAATGGAAGACGGGACTCCAATTAAAACTTTTCTAACAAACCGCCGTATACCGAACGGTACGTACGGTGGTGTGAGAGGACAGGTAGCGAAATAATCGCTACCTTCCTACTCGATT
>DASULB010000468.1:0-2277 GCA_036278455.1 Chitinophagaceae bacterium
GGAATCATCATCTGCAAATTGGCATGCGTCACAATTATATGCAATCCCGTACAGTTCCCTCACTTTAAGAATTACTTTAGCAAGCCTTTCGCGATCCAGTGATTCAAGGCTGATAATCGGCTGCCGCATACTGACAAAATCTTCCTGAGTAACAGGAGTCATGACCCTTTCACTCAAAGCTTCATAACTCTTTAACCCATTTCGTTCGTCTTCAAAGAATTCATCGGTTCCGGTGAAGATAATCAGGCTTCCCGGAAGTGCATTTCTACCCGATTCATCGATAAGCAGACGAAGGGTCTCAAGGGCTTGCTCCCGTTGACGGGCATGAGGGAAACGGCGAACCAATTCCAATTCATCTACCAGAAGGAGGAGACCCCTATAGCCGGAACCCATAATAATTTTCAAGAGGGCGCGCATTCGCGGGAACACATTATTTGCTTCCAGATATCCTTTAACGCCAATATCCTTAAGGGCTTGAAAAGAAAGGGCCTTACTGCCTGTGATCCATGATACAGCCTCCGTTACCAACTCCGTATTGCCGCTGACCTTACCCTCGTAAAATGATCTTAATGCCTGCGGAAATCCTGGTTCAATATCGTTTAAGTTGGCCAGCTCGATCTCAATTGATTTTTTAACAATCCGATTTAATTCCTGTTGATCCTGGGCCTTGTCGGGATTCAATCCGTCTATACGTTCTAATTTGTTACGAATGTTTAACAACCAGGATTCCAGTATATCCACCAAAGCGCTTGCATTTGTTTTCTCAGGAGTACGTAGTCCATTAACCATACCGGCAAAGAATACAGGTAGATCGGACAAAGGCTGATCGTGGCTGATATTCATTAATGAGACCGCAAAATCATGATTTAACGCAAAATTCTTTAACCAGGAGCAAAGAAAAGTTTTCCCTGATCCGTATGGCCCTCTGATAAACTTGAAATGGGATTTATGAGGATTTATTTCCATCAATATTTCTGATAGATGGCTTCTCGCGGCTTGCTGGCCCACCGCTACCAAATCCAGATTATTCCTTGGAACTACGCCGTGTCGTAAGGCGTCAATAATATCGCGGGCTGATTTTTTTTCAAGCATGTGATTATCTCTGTCACCATTGGCATCCCATTGGTAGATATTGTTGTCCTGCGCGCTTTTTATTTGGATATAAGTTTTGTTCGCCTGTTTAAGCTTATCCATTATAAGCGCCATATGAGCTTTAAAAAGGAACCAGGAGATCCCATATTTTATGGCAACGCGCTGTAAATCCACTTCATTAAGAGATTTGGAGGACTTTAAAATTGCCAGTATAATTTTTTCATTATGATCGAGATTGGGGAGTATAGCGTTTATTTCATTGTAATGCTCAGGCAGTTCAGCAGATGGCCTTACATTGCCATGTAATTGGTCCGATTCTTTCCGAGGTGATAAATCTTTTATTGGATCGATGCCGGACGCCACATGCAGGTCACTGACAGGCGCAGACGGAATGTATTCCAATATCCGGTCAACCAATTCCTGTTTTGATCCTGAAACAGGCAGTGCAAACTTCCGGCATAACTGACTGAGATCTTCTTTCCTGAGTTGATTAAATACTGTTCTTTCAGACCAGTAAGTGCTTAAAATCCGCTTCACCTTGTCTTCTTTTGATCCACTTGTCATGAAAGAACCATTAGATAGAATATCATATAATTGCTGGACCGTCAGGTTCATTAAGAGCTTACTATAAAGTTCCGGATCCATCTCCCGTACCTCCGGTTCAGGAAGTGAGGGAGTCGCCGGTTCCTCTATTTGGTTCACCTGTAAGTCCTTATCTCCGTCAAAAAAGCCTATGATATTATCAATAATCACACCTTTTGTCCCGAGATGCTGAATATTCTTTCGTCGGCAAAGTTCGCGAAGGACCTCCAGATTAAATAAATCCAAAATATCCGATGGAGGGATCAGGCTGTGTAACAATCTTTCTACTTTGACGTCTTTTGTGCCACTTGCCGTGAGTTGATTATAAGTAAGCGCCGTTGCGAGATCTTCATTAGTCAAACTACTAAGAAGCCTTAGAAACGGTCCATCCTTCATTTCGATTCCAAATGCTTTGCGAATTTGAACAGCCACTTCGTCTGCAATAACATACTTGTTCTCATAAGTCAATAGGATGCCGTGGGAAAGCAAATGATTTCTAACCTGGTAATATTCCTGGTCTATATCCCATAAGTTGAGAATCGAAGCATCATGCATCAGGATAAAATGCTCCCGGTCGGAAATACCCAGTTCATGCCTGACAAG
>DASULB010000469.1:0-2870 GCA_036278455.1 Chitinophagaceae bacterium
TTTCCGAATTTTGGCCCTTTATTAAATCAAGGAACTCATGTTACAGCCTTCCACGCTTACCTTTTTGCGTCAACTGAAACGACACAATGACAAAACCTGGTTTGATGCGCATAAGGAAAAATACCTGATAGCCAAAACCGATTTTGAAGCGTTGATCCAAAAGACCCTGACGGCCCTTGGTAAAAACGATCCGGACATCGGGGCGCTCCCGTTAAAGGATTGTGTGTTTCGCATTTACAAGGATGTCAGGTTCAGCAAAGACAAAACACCGTATAAAACACATTTCGGCGCCGGGATGAACCGGGGTGGCAAAAAGGTCCACTACCCGGGCTATTATCTTCATGTGGAGCCCGGGGGGTATACTTACTGCGGGGGTGGTATCTGGAGGCCGGCCGGCCCTGAACTGAAAAAGATCCGCCAGGAGCTTGATTATAATTTTGATGAATTCACTTCCATTGTAGAAAATCCGAAATTCAGGCGTTTATTTGGCAGGCTCGGCGACGAGGATGCGCTGGTGCGGCCACCACAGGGTTATGAGGAAGATAACCCCGCCATCCAGTACCTGAAAATGCGCAATTATGTCGCCGGCACCGCTTTGACCGACGAGATGCTCACCTCCCCGGGGCTGCTTAAAAAGATCACCCATACCTTTGATACGATGAAACCGTTCATTGATTTTCTGGGGCGGGCTCTGGAATAAAGCCGGGCCGTCCGCCTGAAGAGCTTCCGGTCAAAGGATTTTTCCCATCAGAAGCGTAACTTTGTCTCATGCAACTACATACCATCAACACAGAACTTTTTAAACTTGACGGGGGCGCCATGTTCGGCGTGGTCCCAAAAGTAATGTGGAACAAAGTGAACCCCGCCGATGAAAATAACCTCTGCAGCTGGGCCATGCGTTTGTTGCTGATCGAAGAGGGTAACCGGCTCATACTGATTGACACGGGGATCGGTAACAAACAGGACGATAAATTTTTCAGTCATTATTATCTTCATGGGGAGCATACCCTTGACAAGTCACTGGCCGACCATGGTTTTCACCGGGACGACATTACCGATGTATTGCTCACCCACCTGCATTTCGACCATTGCGGAGGATGCATCCTCCGGGAAGGCGACCGGCTGGTACCGGCGTTTAAAAATGCCATTTACTGGAGCAATGAAGCACACTGGAAATGGGCCACTGCGCCCAATGCACGGGAAAAGGCCTCCTTCCTGAAAGAAAACATCCTGCCCATTGAGCAAAGCGGGCAACTGAAGTTCATTGAAACAAAAGAAGGCGCGGCGTTCTCCGATCACATTTCCATTCGTTTTGTAAACGGGCATACGGACGCAATGATGTTGCCGCAAATCAACACCGGCGACAAAACCATCGTCTATGTAGCGGATCTGTTCCCGGCCACCTTTCACATCCCTTTGCCCTGGATCATGGCCTACGACATGTTCCCGCTCACGACATTAAAGGAAAAAGAGCTCTTCCTACGGGAGGCGCTGGAAAATGACTACATCCTTTATTTCGAACATGATCCGGTAACGGAATGTTGCACCCTGACGGAGACTCCCAAAGGCATCCGTGTGGCTGAAACCTTTGCACTTGATCAACGTTAACCCCTTCTGAAATGACCGGACCCTACGCGGCGGCCGCCTATCCATCACCAAACAACAAACATGGCAGTACATCTTACACCGGATAATAAATTGAAAAAACTGATCGTTGTCGGGGACCGGGTGCTCATAAAGCCCTCCAAATCCGAAGATCGCACCAGCGGCGGGTTGTTTTTGCCCCCGGGAGTACAGGAGAAAGAAAAGGTCCAGCAGGGCTATGTCATCAAGACCGGACCCGGATACGTCATCCCCCTGCCGGCCGACAGTGATGAATCCTGGAAAGCCGATGAGGAGAAAGTGAAATATGTTCCCCTGCAGGCGCGTGAAGGTGACCTGGCGATCTTTTTACTGAGCGCCACCACGGAGATCCTCTATGAACGGGAACGGTATTTTATCATCCCGCAAAGCGCCATCCTGTTACTGGAAAGGGAAGAAGACCTTTAGAACACCGCATTTGCCTTTTTGGGTATGAACGGATTAACTTACCTTTCGGGGGCCATTCCCGGAACAGGGCTATCAAATATGCAAACCACTTAAGCGCGCGTTATCATGCTTCACGAAACACAGGGACTTGTTCTTCGCACCGTCCGGTATGGTGAATCGAGCGTCATCGTGAACATCTTTACCGAGCTTTTCGGCATCCAGTCGTATCTGGTGAATGGCGTGCGTACCGCAAACGCTAAATCCTCCAAAGCCAACCTGCTGCAACCCGCCAACCAGCTGGAACTGGTGACCTATCACCGGGACGGCGGGCACCTGCAACGCCTGAAAGACTTCCGTTATGCCTACCTGTACCGCTCGTTGTACGCCGATGTGGTGAAAAATGCCATCGCCCTGTACCTCGTGGAGCTGATGGACAAGACGCTCAGGCAGCCGGAGGCGCATCCTGAATTGTTTCATTTTGTTTGTGAAGCGTTGCAGTGGATGGACGGCAGCGGAAAAGGAACCGGCAACCTCCCCCTGTTGCTCAGCCTGCGGGTGGGGGAACTGCTCGGTTTCGGATTTTATGGAAAATATTGTCCCGCCACACCTTACCTGGACCTAAAGGAGGGTTTCTTCACCGCTGAACCGCCTTCCCATACACATTTTCTGGATGAGCCCTGTAGCCGTCTCACCGACCGGCTGCTGCGCTTAAAGGATTTTGACGCGTTGAAGGACATCCCTGTCGATAAACCTACGCGACACCGGCTGCTGGCCGCCTACCAGGATTATTATTACCTGCACCTGCCTGATTTTAAAGGTTTGAAATCACCTAAGATCCTAGC
>DASULB010000470.1:0-7346 GCA_036278455.1 Chitinophagaceae bacterium
ACAATCCTTTTTAATATAGAAAAATTATAGTAAATTTATAGTCGGTTAGCCTGTTATTATGGCAAGTTGCCGCGTTTAGAAGATCACTGTAACACTTCCCTTGAAAACCCACCCGGGTGATTCCCGTGCTATCCTGTAGGCCATCATTAAAATCGAAAGAAAACATCAACCCCTACTGGTATCATGATCCCATATCATCATCCAGGCGACGAGGCCGCGTGGGTGACATTATCCATAAGACCAATGGCGCGAGAAGCAAAGCGGAAGGATATTTAACCAGGGCAGTTGAAATAAAAATGATCCAAGAAAGGTTAAAAAAACCTGGATATGCAGGAGAAGTTATTAAGGTTACTGAACATCCGTCCGCATGAATCGGCACTCGTGAAAAAATTGTTTCTGGTGCAATTCTTTCTGGTCATCGGAAGCGCCTTTCTATTTGTAACGGCGAACGCCATTTTTCTCTCCGCCTATCACATCATTGAACTGCCAAGGGCTTTCTTATTATCCGGGATATTTATATTGGCTTTCAATTGGGTTTACAGCAAGGCGGAGCATCGGGTCAATACCCGCCAATTGCTTAACGGGATCATCATTTTCAGCGCGGTGGTGACCTTACTGATCGGTCTGGGACTTCTTTATACCACGCTGCCATGGATGCCTTATGTACTGTTGATCTGGTATAACATCGTATACCTTTTAACCGGTCTTGTCTTCTGGGGATTGGCCGCGATGCTCTTTAACGTAAGGGAAAGCAAGCGGCTTTTCACCATTATCGGTGCGGGGGATATTCCCGCAAAATTATTGGGTTATTTATCGGTTTCGATGCTGGCGCCCTATATCGGACTGGGAAACATGTTATGGATCGCCGTGGCATCTTTCATCATTGCGTTATTTTTCGGCAGCCGCATATTTAATACCCCTCAGGTAACCGCGTTACAATCCGGGCCCAGACAACATACGGCTCCTCCGGCCGTTGGAAGGCCGTCCCGGCGAATAAGGCTATTTGGCTCGGATCTGATCCTTTATACCGCGGGGCTCTCCCTCATGACCTTTTTGGCACTCCTTTTAATTGACTTCACCTTTCTGGCGGAGGTCAAGGTAAAATATCATACCGATGTGGAACTGGCCTATTTTCTGGGTATCTTTTTCGCTGCGGGACGGATACTGGCCGTTCTGCTGAAAATCACCTTAAGCAGCAGGCTGATCAACCGTATCGGCCTGGCAGGCGCTTTATTGTTATCACCAGTCCTGTTATTGCTGTTTACCGTGGCGATCCTGTTTATTGCGCGTGCTGGCGTCGGTTTTCAGAGTTTCATCTACCTGTTCGGCATGATGGCATTGTTTACAGAAATACTAAAGGCTATTATACAGGAACCGGTGTTCCTGGTGTTATTCCAGCCGCTGAAGCTGCCGCTGCGGTTAAGGGGTCACGTGATCGCCAAGGGATATATGCTCGGCATCGCCATGATCGTCACGGGTGGCTTACTGGTGCTCTACCTGGCGCGCGTGCAGCAACCCTCCATACGTTTGTTCAGTTATGTACTGGCAGGCATCCTGTTGTTGTGGATAGCCATCGTCTTCCTGGTAAAGAAGCAGTACCTGGTCACCCTGCATGATGCCTTGAAAAGCGGCTTTTTTCGCGGAAATGAATTGTTCTTAAATGACAAAGCGATTACCGGCCTTCTAAAAAAGAAAACGGAAAGTAAAAAGCCTGCGGAAGTAATTTACGCCTTGAACCTGTTGGAAAAATCCGGATATGAAACCATAGATGCGCTGCTCACCCTGCAGCTGAAAAAGGACAATGCCACCATCAGGCAATACGCGTTGACGAGGATAACAGAACGGAAGTACGCACCGGCGCTGGAGGCTATCGAAGCAGTCCTGTCCACTTCCGGGGACAGCAGTATCCGGGCGCAGTGCATCGGTGCCGTCAGCCTGCTATGCGCAGACTCGAGGGACAAACTGCAACCTTACCTGGATGCTGCCGATATGCATTGTAAGCGCGCGGCCATCATCGGGTTATTGCGCAGTGGCGATCTGGAAGGATTGTTGCTCGCGGGTAACCGCTTGCTGGAATTTATTTACTCCCCCAAAGCTACCGAAAGGATCATGGGCGCGGAAATCATCGGCGCGACGGGGGAAAAAGGGTTCTACCGCACCTTAATAAAATTAATGGGAGACCAAAACATCGGCGTGCAAAAAAAAGCTATTGGCTCCGCCGGCAAGATCTTTCACGAGTCATTGTTACCACCCTTAACGGAAAAACTAAAACAACATGAAACGGTGAGGGAGGCCACTTTAGCTTTAACCCATTATGGCGATCCGGCACTGGCATTCTATAAAAAAACTATCGCAAACGAAGCGCTGCTGGCTCCTTTTATCCGGATCGCAGGGGGCATCAATACGCCCCTGGCAGAAAGCTTTCTAACAGAAAAACTTTTTGGGGATTCCGCCAATAGAACGCTTGTGATCGACAAGTTATGGGAGAAGAAATACAGGGCGGCGAGCGCGGCTAAAAAACAATTATTACACCTTGTTCATACTGAGCTGGACCACGCCAGGAAAATCATTTATTATGAAAACGGGTTAGGTCTAAGCGCCCACTATGCCACCCTCAAAAAGGCGCTCGGGTCGGAACTGGATATAAGGGTCGCCAATACCTTTAAGTTACTTTCCTTTATATATGACAGTCACAAGATCAACGGTGCCATGAATGTCCTTATCCTGAAAGGAAATCAAAAGGCTTCCAATGCATTGGAAATGCTCGAGATGATCATCCCGCGGGATATTTTCCGTAAGATCACCTTTCTTGTTGAAACCACCCGCCAACAAGGATATAAAGTGAAAAAGAAGGACAAAGAGCGTAACTTACAGGACATCTTAAAAGAGATCATTCAACCCAAAATGTATTTTTTTAATAATTGGACGAAAGCCGTGGCAGTCTCCTTAATCGGTCAACTAAACGACCCGGCGCTTTTAGCCTATATAAGGCAGCTCCGGTTTCCGGCCAGTGCCTTTATCATTGAAGAGACCAGGTTATATGTGCTTTCAAATGTAAAACAACCGTGATCAGATGTTATTAATTGAGAAGGTTTTATTGCTAAAAACAACCGATATCTTCCAGGAAACACCGGAACCTGATTTAATTGATACCGCTTCCATCGCCGAGGAGATCCAACTTGATGCGGGGATGGCGATCTTCGCCAAGGGCGATATCGGAAGCTGTATGTATGTGATCCATACCGGCAGCGTACGCATCCATGACGGAGAGCACCTGCTGGCGGTACTTAAGGAAAATGACATCTTTGGTGAATTGTCGCTCCTGGACGCGGAAACCCGGTCCGCAAGCGCTACCTGCGCGGAGGATTGCCTGTTATTAAAATTAGACCAGGAGCCTTTTTACGAGATCCTCGCGGGCAATGCCAATGTGCTGAAGGGCATTTTAAAGACCCTGTCCAGAAGGTTGAGGATTTTGGATGAAAAATCCACCTCTTTACAGGCTTCTCTCAATGATCATCTGCCGTGACCATCTGCTTTGAGCCTTTCCCTGATGGCGGCTAAATGCATTAACTTCCCGTTCCGGCGCAGCCCGATGGAGGTTTTGGTAAAATAATGATGGGTTTCCAGGAATCGCACCTGAATTTCATTCCACTGCCTTTCACCGGTTAGAAAATGAAACGATAATAATTCTTTGTACAAGGTCCTGGAAATGGGATAAAAATCATCGCGCCCCAGATAATCAAGGTCTGCATCACAAAGTATTTCTTCCAAATGGTTTGCGGGGTCCTGCGGAACCCGTGTCGCCCGGATCAGTCCCAGGATGATGTCCAGCTGGCGGGGCGTAATGCCAAAACGGGGCAGATCCTCCTTTGCGATGTCACAACTTTTCTCTTCATGCCCGGTGTAGACAAACAAAAATCCCGCGTCGTGGTACAACGCCGAGACCTTTAACAAAAATAACGGTTCCTGATCGGTTATCCCTTCAGACAGGGCTATTCTTTCTGCCTGCTTCAGTACATCCTTTACATGGTGGATGGTATGGTAAGTCAGTCTCTCACCAAGGCCTTGTTCTAATTTCTTAAGGATGTGGTTTTTGATCCGGGGAAAGGTTTCACTAAACATTAAAACCAGTTGTGATTTGAAAAGAAGAGCGCCTCAAAGTAAAATCCTGATAATCATAAAGGTAAAAATATAATTTAATATTCTTACCTCTTTTTCAAAGGCAGGATCTTTAAAAAAGAATGTATCCACCGAAAGAATCGGACGCGTTTTTGTATCCTTGACACGCAAACGGGATGCCCATGAATGATGATGTCAACCGGGCTCCGCCTGACGGCAAACAACTTCACCAAACGGGGCAAGGCATACGGCGCGGTGTCCTTTAAGACCGGGACCCATTTTATCCCACCCGGTTGAAACGGCACAAAACGCTCCTGCATTTCCCCGGAAAGCCTGAACGGCCACCACAAAACCACAGCAGCAGAATGCATTTATTTGCTGCTGCCTGTGGAAATTTTCCGTTATGTTTGTTAAACTGTTCCCCCGCATGATGTCCTGTAAACACTGACTGATCTATCCCATGCAAGAAGCCGCCCGGTTAGCTGATCCGACAAAGATACCCCTCAGACGGGTGGTGGGCCTGTCTACGGCCATATTGCTCGTGGCAGGAAACATCATCGGCACCGGTGTATTCAAAAAGATCGTTCCCATGGCGGCGACTGGATTGAGCGGCAGTGGCATCCTGCTCGCGTGGCTCGTGGCAGGCGTCATCACCTTGTTTGGCGCTTTTACCATGGCCGGGCTGGCGAAGACGACGACCGCTTCGGGCGGTCTCTATGAATACATGCGGCTTACTTTCGGCAGGTTCGCCGGCTTTATTTTAGGCTGGACCGGTTTCAGCATTTCCCTGTCAGGATCCATCGCTGCGATCGGCTTTATTTTCTCCCAGTCAGTCAATTCCCTGGTCAGGCTTCCCGATCCTTTAAGCCGCTGGTCGTCTGTTTCAATAGGCAATTTTATTCATCCTTTCGACAGCTCCGGTGTCAAGTTTTTTACCATCGCCACCATCGCGGTTTTAACCTGGTTCAATTACCGCGGTGTCAAAAACGGAACCTGGCTGAATAACATTGTGACAAGTTTAAAGATCCTGGGCATCCTGCTACTCATCATAGTGGGATTGCTCTTTGCTGTTCCCGCCGGCGGCATGGCATCCCTGCCGGCCGCCCCGGTGGATCTCAGGCAGGCCGGATCCTTCAGCGCCTTTTTTGCGGCCGCACTCAGCGCCTTTTGGGCCTATGACGGATTTACAAATGTCACCTACATCACCGGGGAGATCAAACGTCCGAAACGCAACCTGCCCATTGCGATCATCGGCGGCGTGTGCATCGTCATCCTGCTCTACCTGCTGATCAATTACGCTTACATGAAAGCCGTTCCCGCCAGCCGGTTGGCGGCACTCGGGGAAAACAGCATCGCCGCCGTGTTTATCGCAGGAAAGACGATGGGCGGTACAGGTGTCATCCTGATCTCCCTTTTGATCATGCTGAGCGCCTTCGGGACCCTGAATGTCATCATCCTGTTTTACGCCAGGTTATATTACCGGATGGCGCAGGAGAAGATGTTTTTCAGGGCTGCCGCCAAAGTACATCCGGTCTTCAGGACACCCTATGTATCCCTTGTTTATTCCATGATATGGAGCATGGTACTGGTCATTTCCGGCACATTTGACCTGCTGACGGACATGAGCGTTTTTGTAAGTTTTATTTTCTATGCGCTGCTGGCCATGGGGCTGATCAAGTTAAAAAGAAGAAAAGTAATCACCGGTAAAATACCAGGGTATCCCTGGGCGCCGGTAATCTTTATTCTTTTTACCCTGGCTTTAAGTATCAACACCCTGATCACCCGCCCGAAATTGTCTTTCACCGGACTGGGGCTCGTGGCCATCGGCGTACCTTTTTATTTCTATTTCAAATGGAGATACGCCGCATTGCCCACCTTGCAGGAGCAGAACGATCCCGGCGAAAAGGACATCACTCACTAAGCCACCGGCAACCTGTAACCGGAAAGTCCGTTTAAACGACTAAAAAGAACATTAACTTTGGCTGTGCCTTATCTTCGTCCCCGCCGGCTTACCTGTTTAAAAAAAATGATGCTGCTGATAGCGTGTGGCTGTGGCCTTGTGCTGTTCAATATCCCGGGCGCAGCCGCGCAGGGCTGCACTGGTTATGCGCTGTATAAAGAAGACTTTGGCGGAAACGCTTCTTCACCGGCTATGGGCGCGCCTTTGCCCGACAGCGTGACTTCATACAGTTATACGACCAACACCCCGGTCGAGGACGGGCAATATGGCATCCGCAAGGAAGTAACCGGACACACGGGTACCTGGCACCACGGAGGGGACCATACCGGTGATGGTTACATGATGCTCATCAATGCCAGTTATGATGCCGGGTTGTTTTATCAGACCAGGATCAATGCCCTGTGCCAGGGAAGCGCCTTTTATTTCTCCGCCTGGATCGCCAACCTGATGCGGCCGGATGCCAGCGGCCCCCTTGATCCCAACATCCGTTTTGAGATCTTACGGCCATCTGACAGTAGTCTCATCGGGGAATACACCACCGGGCCGATACCCCGTTCGGCCAGTTTTACCTGGAAACAATATGGTATCCACTTCGCCCTTCCCGCCGGAGAATCTTCGGTCATCCTGCGTATGTATAACAACCAGACGGGTGGCAATGGTAATGACCTGGTGCTGGACGACATCACCTTCTCCCTTTGCGGTCCGGCCATTGAACTGAGTACCATGGGGACCTATCAAAAGAGCCAGGATGCCTGCGCCGGCAACCGGATCTCACTCAGCGCAGCCATCCAGGCCGGATTTTATAAAGATCCCAAATACCAATGGCAATTCAGCACGGACAACATGAGTTGGCAGAACCTTCCGGACGCTACGACAACGACTGTTGCCGTTGCGGATGCGGGGCCATCCGATTCCGGCTGGTACCGTATCCTGGTGGCGGAAAGCGGGAACATCACTTCCACGCATTGCCGGATCGCCTCCGACGCCCTGCCCTTGCGTATCTGGTCACCGCAACCTTTCTCTATTGATGCCAACAGTCCTGTATGCGAAGGCACGCCATTAAAGCTGTCGGCCCCCCGGGCGCTCACTTACCGGTGGGAGGGACCGGGTGGTTTCTCATCAGAACAGCCCGCCGTCCAGTTTGATCATGCCGCTGTCAACCAACAGGGCACCTATGCCCTTACCCGCGTAACATCAGGGGGATGCGAAACGACCGCGCAGGTGACGGTCAGTGTACAACCGGATGATTTAAAGCTATCCCTTGGTA
>DASULB010000471.1:0-9715 GCA_036278455.1 Chitinophagaceae bacterium
TGCCGCGCCCGAGATATGATCAGTTGATGTCGTACGGATGGAAAATTCTTCTGCCGTTGTCGCTGTTGAATTTATTGATCACGGGCGCCATCGTTTTATACTATGCACACTAAGCCGATGCATAAGCTTTTTGACCATGAATGAGAAGTACCGATTGAAGGTAAATAAAAACCGCGTTCCTGAACAATGCGGTTGAAGGATGCGGGATTAAGAGAATGCTTTTTTGAGCTTTATATTTTTGATTTTGTCACCAGGCCTTTTAAATAATGATAAACAGACGCTGTCATGTTAAGCAACATCAGATCGCTTTGGCTGGTTTTTTTACATATGTTTCATAAAAGGGTGACGGTTCAGTACCCCGAGAAAAAGGCCTATCTGCCCCCACGCTGGCGGGGCAGGATCGTCCTGACCCGTGATCCTGATCACGAGGAGCGTTGTGTGGGCTGTTACCTGTGCGCTTCGGTTTGTCCGGTGGATTGCATTTCTCTGCAGGCGACCGAAGATGAAAAAGGGAGAAGGTACCCTGAGTTTTTCCGGATCAACTTTTCCCGCTGCATCTTCTGCGGATTGTGCGAAGAAGCCTGTCCGACCTATGCCATTCAGCTCATACCGGATTTTGAAATGGGGGAATATCTCCGGCAGAACCTGGTCTATGAAAAGGAGGATCTGCTGATCGACGGCCAGGGGAAATACCATGGATATAACTTTTATAAAGTGGCAGGTGTGGCTAACGGTGTAAAGGAAAAGGGTGGGGGAGAAAACGAAAATAAACCGGTAGACATCAGGAAGCTGACGCCATAGGGATGTTCTTTTTATCGGAACGCGCTTTTAGGGCGCAAAAGAATAAGTTTTTTATGTACAACGGACCCATTGTTAATGTACTCATCACTCCCCATGCGGGACCAGGGATATGAATGTAATTTTCTATATCGCCGCCATCATTGCGATCATTGCTACTGCGCTGGTCATCACGGGTAAAAATGCCGTGCACGCGTTGTTGTACCTGATCGTTTCCCTATTGGCCATTTCACTGATATTCTTCCTGTTGGGAGCGCCTTTTATCGCCGCTCTGGAAGTGATCGTGTACGCGGGGGCCATCATGGTATTGTTTGTTTTTGTGATCATGATGCTGAACCTGGGCAAGGCCTGGGAGAAAACGGAGCGGTCCTGGTTCAGCGCGAAGGCCTGGATAGGGCCGGGTATCTTGTGTATTATCCTCCTGGCGGAGCTGATAATGGTGTTTTGTTCCTCCGCGATCCCTTCGGGCAGCACGGGCGTGATCGGCCCCCGCCGGGTCGGGGTCGCATTATTCGGACCTTATGTTTTGGGCGTGGAGCTGACGGCCATGCTCTTGATGGCCGGTATTGTAGGTGCCTATCATATCGGCAGAGAAAAGAAAAGACAATATCACCGGTATTTGCAAAATGATGAAGAAAAGGAGGGGGGCTTATGATCCAGGTATCCATGCATCTAGAACTGCTGCTTGCCGCCATCCTGTTTTTACTGGGATTGATAGGGGTACTGGTGCGCCGGAATATTTTGTTCGTGCTGATGTCGGCGGAGATCATGCTGAATGCTGCCGGACTGGCTTTTGTGGTGGCGGGCGCGCACTGGATGCAGGCCGAAGGGCAGGTGATGTTTATTTTTATCCTGGCCATGGCGGCAGCGGAGGTCTCCGTCGGACTGGCGCTGATCCTGCAAATGCACCGGCAACATAAGACAGTAGATACCAGGGTATTAAACCAGTTGAAGGATGATCCCGTTCCGCCGGTGAAGGAATTAACGGAAATACAGGAAGAGGTCAATAGTTAAGTGTCGGTATAGATCATAAATAACATTAAATAACGATTAAACGTCCCCAGAGGGGGCAGGGATATGGATATTTTTAATCTTCTTTGGCTTATCCCGGCTTTGCCTTTGTGCAGTTTTTTGATCCTGGCTATCTTTGGATCAAAGCTGTCGGGGAGGGCTGTTGCCATCATTGGTTGCGCCACCGTCGGATTGGCTGCCCTGCTGACCATCTGGATGGGCATTACTTTTTTGACGGCTCCGCCGGCGGGCAATTTCTACCAGCAGACCTTGTGGGTCTGGCTCAACACCGGTGGTTTTTCCCCTTCCATTGCCCTTTACCTGGACCCACTCTCCCTCATCTTTATCTTTGTGGTCACTTTCGTCGGATTTCTGATTCATTGGTATTCCTCGGAATTCATGCAGGGCGATGAGGGATACGCCCGTTTTTTCGCTTATATGAATTTGTTTATTTTCTCCATGCTGACCCTGGTATTGGCTAACAACCTCTTGTTGCTTTACCTGGGCTGGGAAGGGGTCGGGTTATGCAGTTTTTTACTGATCGGTTTTTGGTACAGGGACCCTGTCAACAGCTATGCTGCCAGGAAAGCCTTTATTGTAACGCGTATAGGCGATACCGCCATGATCATTGGTTTGTTCTTACTCCTCAGCAGTTTTAATACTTTAAACATCGCAGAGATTTTAACAAAGGCGCCCGGTGTATGGTCGCCAGGCAGTTCCAGGGCTTTTTGGGCCGCGATACTTTTACTGGGCGGCGCACTGGGTAAATCCGCGCAGCTTCCCCTGCAGACATGGCTGCCCGACGCCATGGCGGGGCCTACGCCGGTAAGTGCGCTGATACATGCTGCCACCATGGTGACGGCAGGCGTTTACCTCATCGCCAGGACCCATGTTTTATTCGAACTGGCTCCCGTGGTGCAGCTTCTGGTCGCTATTATTGGCGCAGCTACCTTGGTGGTCGCCGGCTTCAGTGCGTTGGCACAAAAGGACATCAAAAGGGTACTTGCATATTCCACCATCAGCCAGATCGGATACATGTTTCTGGCGCTGGGTGTGGGTGCGTGGTCAGCGGCTATTTTCCATTTTATGATCCATGCCTTTTTCAAGGCATTGCTTTTCCTGGGGGCCGGCGCGGTCATCCTGGCCATGGATCATGAGCATGATATGTTTAAGATGGGCGGATTAAGAAAGAAGATGCCGGTAGTTTTCTGGACCTTCCTTTTCGGCTCGGGGGCCCTCGCGGCCCTGCCGTTGATTACGGCGGGCTTTTACAGCAAGGACCAGATCCTGTTTTTCACTATGGCTTCCGTCAAGGGAAGCATCTGGCTGTGGCTGGCGGGGATCGTGGGTGCCTTTATTACTTCGGTCTATACTTTCCGCATGGTGTTTGTTACTTTCTTTGGTGAACAGAAGATGCAGGTGCATTACCATGCGAAAAACTGCATCAAAATTCCCCTGATTATTTTGGGCATTCTCTCCCTCATCGCGGGCTTTATCGAACTGCCGCATGCATGGGGGAATTTCGCGCCCTTTTCTGATTTTTTGAATGGTGCACTGCCACAGGTGCAGTTAATAAGTGGCATGGAGAGCAGGGAGATCATCCTGGAGGTCATCACTGCCATCATCGCGTTAGTCGGCGTATATGCCGCCTGGGTGTTCTTTCTGAAGAAGCCACAGCTGGCCTACCGCTTTAAAACCGCAGGTGCCGGAAAGGGAATCTATCGTTTCTTCTTTGAAGGATGGATGTTTGACAGGCTTTATGATTTGATTTTCGTCCGGCCCATAGTATGGCTTTCCAAGATTGACAGGCGCGATTTTGTGGACAGGATATACGGCGGTATCGGCCAATTGAATATGGTATTAAATAAATCATTCAGTCGTACGCAAAATGGTTTGCTCCGGTGGTATTTGTTTGGTGTGGCTTTTGGAGCGGCGTTATTATTGACAATTATTTTATTTTTATGATACTGGTTGATCTCATCATCATTCTCATGCTGGGAGGGTTTTTGTCCTGGATAGTGAGCAAATGGAGCGCCCTTGCCGCCAGGTGGATCGCCTTTGTGGCAGTGGTTATAGATTTTATCCTCACGCTTATTTTGTGGCTGGGCGGTGGGAGTCATGTCAATATCCTGACGCGCGGCCAGTGGATCAGGGACTTTCAGCTGAAATGGATTCCTGAGCTGGGCGTTAGCTTTCATCTGGCCCTCGATGGCTTGAGTCTGGTGATGATCGCCCTTACCTTATTTATAGGTGGATTATCGATCCTGGTATCATGGAAGGAGATCCGGGAAAGGATCGGTTTTTTTCATTTCAACATATTGTGGTTACTCGCAGGGATCCTTGGTGTCTTCTTATCCATGGACCTGCTGCTGTTTTATTTCTTTTGGGAAGTGATGCTGGTACCCATGTTTTTTATCCTGGGAATCTGGGGTTATGAGAACCGGAAATTTGCCAGCATCAAGTTCTTTTTGTTCACCCAGCTGAGCGGCTTATTGATGCTGATCGCCATATTGGGGTTGTATTTTGTACATGGACACCAGACCGGCACTTATACTTTCGATTATTTTGCATTGCTGGAAACTTCCATACCCGGCAAGTTGGCGTTTTGGCTTATGTGTGGCTTTTTAATTGCCTTTGTCGTTAAACTTCCCGCGTTGCCTTTCCACAGTTGGCTCCCTGACGCTTATACGCAATCACCCACGGCGGGGAGTGTCATCCTGGCGGGGCTGATGTCCAAAACAGCGGCCTATGGAATGTTGAGGTTCGTCCTTCCTTTGTTCCCCGATGCTGCCAGGACGATTGCGCCACTGGCGATCCTGCTGGGCGTGGCGGGCATTCTATATGGTGCTAAGATGGCCTACGCGCAGAAAGACCTGAAGCGCCTGGTGGCGTTTTCCAGCCTGAGCCACATGGGTTTCATCATGGTGGGTATCTTTTCATCCCAGGCACTGGCCTACCAGGGAACGGTTCTGGAGATGGTCACCCATGGCATCAGTATCAGCGCTTTATTCATCATCGCCGGGGCGCTCAAGGCACGGACAGGAACCCGGGATATGTCCGAGATGGGCGGTTTCTGGAAGCAAATGCCCGCAATGGGAGGCATTACACTCATCTTTGTGCTGGCCTCACTCGGCTTACCCGGACTGGGTAATTTTATCGCCGAGTTCCTTATTCTGGCAGGCGCCTTCCAGTCCTCCGTTTTGTGGGCGGTGCTGGCCACCGTGGGGCTCATCTCCTCGATGATTTATTCCCTGGTCATCTTGCAACGGATCTTTCATGGACAGCCACAAAAAGAAGGAAAGCTCGTCGATTTCTCTGCCCGGGAATTTATTATAATGGCCTGTTTGATCATCGTCATTTTCTGGCTGGGCTTTTTCCCGCAAAAGGTGATCAGTACTGTCAGCCCGGTATTTGACAAGCTGGAACAACAGATGAATGTCAGTTTTTCGCCGGGGCAGCGGCTGCTACAGGGTGCTTCGGAGGGTCAGGTTAGCCCGGAAGATGCTCTCAGGTTGAATAGGGGTGAGCCCTCCATCGTTTATTTAAGGACCAACACAAAAGGAGGTGCAAGATGGTAAAATGGGAAGAATTGCATCTGCTGTTGCCACAAATCATTCTCGGGATCGCCGCTATTGCGGTGATGCTTTCCATAGCGGTCAGAAGGAGCCATCTTTTTGTTCATAAATGCACCCTGATCGCCATCATTGTGTCTTTCGGAGCACTTTTCTATATGCCGTCAACAGCCTCAGGTATAACTTCACTGTTTGTGGTTGATGGCTTTAGCACCTTTTTTACGGGATTGATCCTGGCTTCGGCTTTCTTCATTACCATCATATCGTATCCTTATCTTAAGGGAAGGAACATCCGGAAGGAAGAATATTATATCTTATTACTTTTGGCTACGCTAGGCGCCATTACAATGGTGATCAGCAACAGCTTTATTTCCTTCTTCCTTTCCCTGGAACTTTTAAGTGTATCCCTGTATGCACTGATCGCTTATCTGAAGAAGCGCGAGGTGGCCATAGAGGCGGGCATTAAGTATCTGATACTGGCTGCCGTATCGGCTGCCATCCTTTTATTTGGTATTGCTCTGGTTTATGCTGCGACCGGGCAATTGGAACTGAGCGGTCTGGCAGCGGCCCTGCCGGTAAAAGACTCCATGAATACCTTATTCATTGCGGGGATGGCGCTGATTATTGCCGGCATTGGATTTAAACTGGCACTGGTTCCTTTTCATCTCTGGACGCCTGATATTTACGCCGGGGCCCCTGCGCCTGTTTCGGCCTTTGTGGCTACTATATCCAAAGGCAGTGTATTTGCCTTTCTGTTGCGGTTGTTCCGCGATGTAAACGGACCGGATCATTCCAGCGTATGGATCGCTTTTGCTGTCATTGCCATAGCTTCCATGTTGATAGGGAACTGGCTTGCCTTGCGGCAACACAATATCAAAAGATTACTGGCCTATTCATCCATCGCCCATTTGGGTTATCTGATGGTAGCGCTTTTAGCTGCCAGCGCAGCGGGCCTGAGGGCAGCCGCGTTTTACCTGGTCACTTACTTCATCAGCATGTTGGGTGCTTTTGGTATTGTCAGCTATCTTTCGGCTAAAGAAGAAGAAATTTTCAACCTGGAGGACTACCGTGGTTTGTTTTGGCAAAGGCCGTGGCTTGCCGCGTTGTTTACCGCAGTGTTGTTATCACTGGCGGGCATCCCGCTGAGTGCCGGCTTTATTGGTAAGTTTTACCTGCTGCTATCCGGTGTTGGCTCTGGTCTCTGGCTATTGGTGATTGTCCTGGTGGTTTCCAGCACCATCGGATTGTTTTATTACCTGCGGGTGATCGTTGCTATGTTTTCCCGCAAGCAGCCTGTTCATCAAACCGTGGCAGGCGGAGCCTCCATATCCACAGGGATCGCGCTGGCGGTGTTGTTTATTCTCCTTGTGTGGTTAG
Organism: Chitinophagaceae bacterium; assembly: GCA_036278455.1. Taxonomy (GTDB): domain Bacteria; phylum Bacteroidota; class Bacteroidia; order Chitinophagales; family Chitinophagaceae; genus FW021-bin31. The sequence goes on from DASULB010000471.1 coordinate 6,759, forward strand.
GTGTCTTTCCTGCGGGATTATTGGACTATATTCATCAGTTGATGAATCTGATGCATTGAGTAGCGTTTTGATTTATTGCTAAAGTTCACCGGTTGTCGCAAAAGGTCCGGCTACACCAGTCATATCGATCGTGGATAGCATTACAAGGTGAAGAAAATGAGAGTCAGGATCAGCCGGGATAGTAGATAGTTTGAATGGCATTTATAATCGAGTCTGCTGATTTATCAATTCAATTTTATTTATGCATTCATTAAATCTTGGGCTTTTACTCCGGTTTTTATCTAAACAGATAGCTTTAAAATAATGACCATACAGTATTTTATTATGGGTGCTAAGCGCCGGGCAACTATAGCAAACAGACATTTAAAGAAGTTTTGCGGACGCTTAATTTTCCGGCCAAATTCATACATACGATCTTAAAAAAATAAAACTGATTCAATATTCGGATAAACCCCATAGCACCGTTATTGCAATCGTTTTCTTTATTTTTTACCGTTAAAATAATATTGATATTTGATAAAATAGCAGCAATTTTAGATTTTATTTTGGTATATATTTGTTCTGATTATTTATGATATTTGTTCGGGAAGCCTTGGCAATGGATCAAAAGGAAATATATGCCTTGCAACAATGTGTTGCTTTGCTGGCTGACCAACCGGCATTTAAGCGGTTGTTTAATTTTTTTTCTCCGCTGCTGATCCGCTTTGCCTGGTCTCTTATTAAAAATAAGGGAGCGGCTGAAGAAATAATAGATGACATCTTTATCAGGCTTTGGGAGCAAAAAAATCGGTTGCTGGAGGTGGACAACCTGAAAGTGTACCTTTATAAAGCAACAAGGAATCAATGCCTCAATTATCTGAAGAAGAGGAAATTGTCCGAAGATCCGCTGGATACGGCAGAAGTTCAGTTGATGAAGTTTGATATAGATCCTGAACAATTGATGATTACGGCTGAAATGATGAAACGAATGGAGCAAGCTGTGGAGAACCTTCCTCCTAGGTGTAAGCTTATTTTTCAATTGATCCGGGAGCAAGGTTTTCGAAATAAAGACGCTGCACAAATACTGGGTATTTCCATTAATACGGTTGATGTACAACTGGCCATTGCGATAAAAAGGATTAGCCATGCTATCAATTTCGATACTTCACGAAAACAGGGCATAAAAAAGGTAGAACGGTAATGCATGAGATTATAATATTTTGGTAATCAATTTAATATCATCGTTCCTTCCAATCGAAATTGCCAATCTAAAAAAAGTCCTTTCCCACTTAGTAGAACCCGCAAAAAAAGTTGTCTTAATAATATAAGACTTTAATCTCTTGAAAATACCGGAGGATCGGATATGGATTTTGCTTGCCCGGAAGTTTTCGAATTCTATCACGAAAGCCGAGGAAGCCGAGCTAATGGAGTTGTTACGCGGTTATTCAGATGCACAATATACTTTTGAGATACTGAAGAAAATCTGGGAAGTTCCTCCGGTATCCGATGCGGAAAGTCCGAACTTGTATTTGAATAATTTCAGGAAGATTCAGGATAAGGAAAATCAAATAGCCGAATCGATACAAGACAGGCCTGGGTTTCTAAAAAAGTTTCGTTCTGACCGCAGAAACATTAGGCGCTTAATGATTGCGGTGAGCGTGTTGTTAATGTCAGGAGCATTGGCTTATATGGTGTTGTATATGTTTTCAGGGAAGCCAAAAGCAGGTATTAGTGATATTTATACCATCAGTACAAAAGCAGGTGAAAGGAGAAGAATAACGTTGCCCGATGGTACTAAAGTATGGTTGAATGTTGCCAGCAGCCTGGGTTATTCTGCTGATTTTGTTACAGACAGTGTCAGGGAAATAAAACTTACCGGCGAGGCTTATTTTGAAGTAAAGCATGACGAAAAGCATCCGTTTATTATTCAGACAGGGAATATGAAAATCAGGGATATAGGCACTACATTCAATGTTAAGTCTTATCCGGGAGAAGCATCCACAGAGGCTGCGCTGATCAGTGGTATTATCGAAGTAACCGTGAGTAACAATCCGGAGAGGAATATCCGTCTGAAACCTAGAGAAAAGATCGTGGTATATCGGAATAAGCGGTTTGAAAAATTTGGTAATGCCGATTCTATGAACGTAAAACCACCTGTACAGGATATTCAGGTAAGTGGTTATAGAATAATGAAAATAAAGCAAGACTCTGCGATCCAAACATTTCCGGAGACTGCCTGGATGCAGAATGACTTCGTGTTTAAGAATCAAATATTTGAAGATTTGGCAAAAGCAATGGGAAGGAGATATGCAGTCAAAATTGTCATTAAGAATGACCGTATCAGGCAATATCAGCTAACTGGAATATTAAAGAATGAAACTTTAAAGGAAGCTCTGATGGAACTTCAGATTATAGCACCATTTAAATATATCATAAAAGACAGCGTAGTAACCATATTTTAAATAAATAAAAAACAAAATGTAAATGCATAGATGACCGAGTAGAAAAGAAAAGCGGGAAATGTTGGCGCATTCCCCGCAGGCTAGACACCGGGAATGACGGTTGGTATAAATGGCCATTATCCGGAACAATCACCTTTAAAAAAGTAAAAGTATGACAAAATTTTCACATGTCGGGTGGCTTCCGTATGGGAAGAAGACCCGTGAACTTGTCCGGATCATGAAATTGACCTTTTGGGGAGTATTCCTCCTGACCATGCAGGTATCTGCAAAAGTATATTCTCAAGGCGGACAATTCTCTTTTCAGAGAAGAGAGGTAAAACTGAATAAGGCATTTAACCTCATTGAAAGAAAAAGCGATTACCGTTTTTTTTACAATAATAAAGAGATAGCGGTAAATGCACCAGTCATGCTGTCCGCCAAAAACGCGGATATCAGGCAGGTTTTGGATAGCCTGTTGATTGGAATGGATCTCCACTATCGTATTCTTCAGAATAAAGTAATAATGATAGTTCCTGC
>DASULB010000472.1:0-21952 GCA_036278455.1 Chitinophagaceae bacterium
GCTCCATCATGTGAATTCTGCAAAGGAGTCATCCGCGGCCTTTTACCAGCCTGGATTCTGCTTCAGTGAAGGGTTCAGCAATATTTCCTGCGTAGGAACGGGGTACAAATAATCCCTGTCCTCATTAAATTTTTTGGGAATATTTCCGTTAATGATCACATCCCCGCCTGCGGTCCCGTTCGCCAGGGAAATATCGCTTCCCAGCTTCAGGTAAGTAACCCCGTTCTCGGTCGGTGGCTTGGCACCGGTATAGAGCACGACATCCGGTTTGCCATCGCCGTCCAGGTCATAAGATCCGGGACCGGGAAAATATTCACCATAGAATTGCTTGGTCAACAACTGGCCGGCTTTCCAACGCATCAGATCATTCCAGCGAAATCCTTCCATGACGAGTTCTATCCTTCTTTCTCTTCTGATCTCCAGTATAACGCCCTTATTGGCGCCGCTAACATTCGGATACTGACCAACTAAATAAGGATCCGGATTCGCGTTGGCGGTAGCCATGTCCAGACCTGGCATACCCACCCTGTCGCGCAAGAGCTTGATGGAGCGGTCAATATCCGGCTGTGTCAAAGTCCCCAGTTCAGCTTCGGCCTCCGCAAAGTTGAGCAACACCTCCGCATAACGAAAGATGGGCAAAGGATTCACACAGCCCGATATCTTATCATGGGAAGGATCGGTCACAAACTTAATAAGCTGATAACCCGTCACGGTAGCACCGAAATCAGGCGCTATTTCCCGTGTACTGCCCATGCGCGTGTAACCCGGTGTCCGGATGGTTTCTGAAAGACGCGGGTCGCGATCTTTTGTTTCCTGCAGGAATTGCATGGTCTGGTAACCCGGAATATCCGTAAAGCGGGATCCGTCCTTCATCAGATAGCTGTTCACCAGACGCTTTGCCAGCCCCGGCTTGCCATAAGAAGGGGAAACCGTATAATAATTCACATTATGAAATACCTGCAGGTTCTCACTGAAAGTCCGGGCCAGGATCACCTCGCTCGCGATGGGTGTGGGAGAGGTAAATAGTTCCTGGTATGCCTTATCAGGAGTACTCGTATAAATGCTGTATTTACCGCTTTTCATCAGCGAATCGGAAGCCGCCACGCATTGCTGCAACAACTCGGTCGCACCCGTCAACGGCTTACCATAACTGTCCTTTCCGAAGACGTCACCAGCGTGGTATTTTCGCCAGGTCCCTTCATAAAGGCATACCCTTGATTTAAGCGCAAGGGCGGTCCATTTGGTCACCTGGTCCACCGAGGTGGCGGCAGGCAGGTGGGCGATGGCATAATCGAGGTCGGCGATCACCGAATCAATGACCAGCATCCTTGAATCGCGGGGCCGGTTGAGCAGGGTAGAATCGTTCGCTTCGATGACCTTTGAATACCAGGGCACATCGCCAAATCTGGCGACCATGTTAAAATAAAAATAGGCCCTGAAGAATTTTGCCACGCCCACATAGGGAGCCGTGATATTTTCGGCCAGATGGCCCTTTGTATAATTCTGCAAAAAGAAGTTGATATTCCGCAAGGCACCCCAACTCCAACCTCCGCCACTTACCGGCACTGTCCGGTTGCCCGTAAGTTCATTCGGCAGGGAGGTTTTGATGACGTTGTCAACCCCTTCATCATAGAGACTCGTGGCGGCGGGCAACACGTCATGATAAAAGGAGTGGGTATAAAGCTGCAGTTCGCTGGCGCTGCTAAAGCTGTTGCTGGGAGACAACTGGGAAAGCGGCTCTCGGTTCAAAAAACCTTTCTGACAGGAACCCAGCACGAGGAGGGCTACCGGAACAATCAAAAACAGTTGCTTGGTGATATGGATTGCGTTTTTCATCTTGCTTACTTTTTAATCAAACATTAAAAGGTGACATCCAGGCCAACGGAATAATTCTTGGAGAAGGGGTAATTCCGGGCGTTGTTATCTCCCCGGCCTCCATCCGGATCGGCTGAAACCTGTTCCGGATCCACATAATCCGATTCAAGACCTGTAGCGGTAAAAATATTCTCCCCGCTGAGATAGACCCTGACCTTTTCTATTCTCCATCGCTGTAACAGGGTCGTGGGCAGGCTATATCCCACAGTGAGGTTTTTCAGGCGGATGTAGGCAATGTTCTGCAGGTACTTGGTGTTTTTTACGCTTAATTCCGATCCGCTATTCAACGCAGTATAACCCCGGAGTTTCGGGAAATAAGCGTTGGGGTTGTCCGGGCTCCAAACTTTGGAAGGAAAGCCCTTGGGAATAAATGAATAATAGGGACGGCCGTAAACGCCCCAGAAAAAATAGGTCTCATTCCCAGGGTACCAGTCCTGGTGACCCACCCCCTGGAACAATACGGCGAGATCAAAACCATTCCAGCTGGCCCCTCCGGAGATCCCAAAAGAATAGCGGGGCAGGTTGTTGCCGAGTACCCGGAGATCTCCATGATCAGACAAAGTATTCTGACCGTTATTCACCGTATCGTTACCATCCAGATCCACGAACTTCATATCACCCGCCTGCAGGTCATGACCGTCGCCAGGCGATCCCAGGCGCTCCCTGTTGACATAATCCTGGTTAACCTTGTAATTTTTGGCGCCCTGGTCCGTCTTGAAATACCCATCTACGGTATAACCCCATATCTCCCCCAACCGCTCTCCTACATAATAGTTGTTGAGCAATTTAGCGGGATTGTCATATTTGGTAATGTGTGACTTGAAATCAGAAAGCACCACCCCCGCATACCAGGAGAAGAGTTTATCTGCTAGGGTAAACTGGTCTTTCCATTGAACAGACAACTCCCATCCTTTGGTATCCAGGTTCCCGGCATTTTGCTTGGGAGATTTCGCCCCAAATACCGCAGCCAGTGTTTTCCCCGGAATAAGCATGCCGATTGTTTTGCGGTCATACCAATCGAAGGTGACGGCCAGCCGGTCGTTCATCAGGCCCAGATCGATACCGACATCCGCAGAGGTGGTCCGTTCCCAGGTCAGTTCAGGGGTGACCGGGTTGCCTACCCGCAGGTATTGGGACTTGTTCCCGCCGATCAGCCAGTTGTAAAGGCCCGTATTCATGACCGGGATATAAGGATAGTCCTCATTGCGGAGGTTGGCACTGAGGGACTGGTTCCCGAGTGAACCATAAGAACCGCGAATTTTCATCTCTGTGATGAGGGGCTTCAGTGGCGCAAAGAAAGACTCCTGGCTGATACGCCACCCCGCTGAAACCGACGGAAAGAAACCAAAACGGCTGGCGGAAGGGAAATGAGAACTTCCGTCATACCTGCCATCCAGTTCCAAAAGGTATTTATCCTTGAAGCTGTAATTGATCCTGCCAAAAAATCCCAGCAAAGCCCACTCTACGGAATTGCTTCCCGTCTGCTGATCACCAGTGCCCAGATCCAGGGAATTCAGGTCCTCAGAAAGCAAATTAGTGGCGCTCCCTGTGAGGACATGGTACTTCTTGAGCTCCTGGTTATAGCCCGCCATCACTTTAAGGGAATGCGGTCCAAAGGATTTACTGTAGGTGGCATACGCGTTCACCACATGATATTGATCGGTGCTGGAGGCCTCGTTGTAATAGTCGTTGTTTACATAATCGATTTCACCAGGATAGATGGACCAGGGTGTCACCGTGCTGCGGTGGAAATTTGAATAAGGATTCAGATCATAACTATAGCTTCCCACGATGCTGAGTTCCGGTATGGGCTGGATGGTCACTGAGACCGTATTGCTCAGGTCAAAATCCTGGTTCTGCGATTTGGCCTTCCCATATTCCAGTTCCAGGTTTCTGCCATCCGCCATGCCGTAGTTATTCAGCTGGCTGCGATAGGTAAAAGTGCCATCGGGGTTGACGGGCACATAAGAAGGTAACATGTGCACCCCGAGATAAACAAACGCGGTATTCACATCACCCCTGGAACCGGAACCGGGGTAATTGTAGGTATTGCTCGCGAACTGCAGGTTATTACTGATCGTCAGCCAGGGTGTGATGTGCGCGTTTACCTTGGCGCGCAGGTTATAGGCTGTATATTTATCGCGGTGAAATTGCATCAGGCCCGATTGCTGGTAGTAACGGCCGGAAAGCAGGAAATTCACCTTATCGGAACCACCTGAAAACTGGAGGGAATGGTTCATGGAAGGAAGTGAGTTGCGAAAGAAGTAATTCCACCAATCGGTATTCCCGTACCAGACATACTGATCGCGGCCGTTACGGTTCTGCACCACCACGGAGGGTAGCGTATGATCCGTCTGCCGTTTTTTAAGTTCCGCATAATCTGCATCCGTATAACCGGTATAGGAATGCCCGGTGGTGATCGAAAAAGCCTCATCAATCAACTTGGCTGTTGAATACCCGTCGGTCATAAAATCATGGCTGGTGGTAGGTGTTCCCATGGAGAAATTTGTCCTGTAGGTCACCTGCAATTTACCTGCCTTGCCGTTCTTGGTGGTGATCAGGATCACCCCGTAAGCGGCACGGGAGCCGTAGATGGCTGCGGAGGAGGCGTCTTTCAACACGGTGACCGAGGCCACGTCCATCGGGTTGAGCAGGTTGATATCGCCGGGCACTCCGTCAATGAGTACCAGCGGGCTTCCGCCGTTCACCGAAGTATAACCGCGGATATTCACTTTTGCCGCCGCACCGGGATGGCCATCGCTGAAGTTGATGTTCAGATTGGGAATCACGCCCTGAAGCGCCTGTCCCACATTACTGATCGGCCGGTCTTGCAGCACCTTGGAGTCAATTTGGGTAACGGCGCCCGTCAGATCGACCTTTTTCTGCGTTCCATAACCCACCACCACCACCTGGTTCAGCCCGGTAGCATTCTGCACCAGGGATACATTGACAACAGTTTGACCCTTTACGGCCACCTCCGCTTTATTATAACCGATATAGCTGAAAACGAGTACCGCATCCGTCCCGGAGACCGAAAGACTGTAATGGCCTTCCCCATCGGTAATCGTGCCATTGGAAGTTCCCTTCACGGAAACGCTTACCCCCACCAGTGGATTCCCACCCGCCTGATCGGTCACGGTGCCCGTCACAGTCTGGCGAAACTCGGAAAGGCGTGCAGGCCCGTTTTCCCTTAAGATGGCCGGCATGGCGATCCCGGAAAGCCGGTCTCCCTTGGTCCCTCTTTCACCATCCTTCCCGCTTTTGCCTGAATAGGTTAACTTCTCTATATGGTGTATCCCGCCATCGGAAATCGCATATTGCTTATCGGTGATCGCCTTCATCTGCATCCCGTTAGCTTCCAGCAGATCCAGCAGGTTTTGATAAAAATAGGCACCTTTGAAACCAGTCTTCTCCGTTTTTACCTTTAGCTGTAAAAGGGATGACCTGCATACGAAACTCACATCATGGACCTTTTCAATATACTGCAGCAGATCACCTAAGGTCAGTGACGTTTCCTTTTCGGCAGGATGGATGTCCCGCTGGACGACCGTGTTGGAGGCCAGAAATGTTTGTGAAGATGCCGGGAGAGCGACCAACCCTGACACTGCTGTCAGCATAGCGATGGTCGCTGTTTTGAAGGTAATGTTTTTCATGGCAAACTGTTTTTTTAAGACCGGAATAATTACTTGGCGGAAAACACGATCAGGTGATCCTCTTTTTTAATGTCCATATCCAGCACAAAGGCAAGCGTTTCTAAAAGAGACTGTTCATCGGTGATGCGAAGGGTCCCCGAAATCATGCTTTTCGCCTGCCCGGGGTTCAGGAACCTCACACTGTCACCATATACATCCTGGATCATTTGCGCGATCTCCGTGAGTGGCACTTTATTCAAAGTGATCTTTTCATCTTTCCAGGATGTATACAAATCAGATTTTACCTCCCTGACGACCTCCCGGTGACCGGCAGGCTCATAACGGAACAATTCTCCGGGATTCAGGTACCTCGGCCTTCCGGAGGTATCATCAGGAATCACTTTTATTCTCCCCTGGTCCAGGACCACGTTGGTAAATCCTGAACCATTGCTCACATTAAATTTTGTGCCCAATACGGTAATATGGAGGTCGTGCGTATGCACGATAAACGGTGATGAGATCAGGCGGCCCGTCGCCTGATGCCTGACATCAAAAAAAGCTTCTCCTTGCAGCCACACCTCCCTTAGCTGTCCTTTCATAAATCCTTTCGACCATTTCAAGGTGGAATGCGCGTTCAGTGTTACCACCGAGCTATCCGGCAAGATCACCTTCTTGATCGCCGCCTGGGAATACACCTGCATAGAAGACGACGTAATCCACCCGTATTTTACACCGGCCCAGCAGATGCATCCCAGACAGGCTGCGGCAGCGATCCATACCATGTAACGCTTCCTGCGCCTGGACTCGGGGACCATCACCGGCACGGGTGTGTGTTTGTGCTCCCCTATGGCGCTAAGTTGCCTTTGCAACGATATCTCGATCTGCTCCGGTGTAGGATAAACCGTTTCGAATTTCAGCCGCCTGATAAAATCGACAGCCTCCATGATGGTTTCCTTTTTATATGGATGCAGGTCCATCCAGTTTTTCCAGAAAATCCCGCTCCCCTCACCTGCTGAGAGAACCCAGTCCTGAAAATATTCATCCCGGATGAAATCCTCCACTTCGTAATGGATATATTGTTCTTTTCGTGCCATGTGGTCAAGTAGCTGCTTATAAAAAAGATAACTGTTTTTATCAAAGGGAGCTGAATCTGCTTTTTTACCCCACGGGAAAGAATATTTTTTGAAAATATCTCTACCTTTCCCTCATGAAAAAGACCTTCTCTGCACTGATCACTTGTTTCATTGCCATGACCATGGCCTTTCCCGTCAGCGGGCAGGACCTGCATCTGGACCGAACATTGATGAGCCGGATGATAAAAGATACCTCATTTAAAATCGTTCCGGGCGTCACCGAAACCAACCTTCGCTACCTGAACACGGCAGGAAAGCCGATGGCCGTCTACATCCTGCGCGTCAACCTGAAGTTGAAACATCATCCCCTGTCCATAGAGGCGACAACGCCCTTTAACAGGGACACCTTCTGCAGACAGACCGTCATGGAGCAGATGAAATGGGAAAACACTCCGGGCCACAAGGTGGTGGCGGGTGTAAATGCCGGTTTCTTTAATATGAAAAACGGCGAACCAATCACAATGGAAATTAAAGAAGGAAAAAAGCTGAAGGACGCGGTGCATACCGGGCGTGGCTTTGTCGGTGTATTGAAAAACGGGAAAATCATCATCGGAGATTCCCTTTTGTACGAACGTAAGAAGAAGAAACTGAAAGGGGCGCTGGGAGGATATCCCATGCTGGTAAAGGATGGCAAACCGTTGCCGCAGCTCCATGACAAATTCAGCCTTACCCGGCATCCGAGAACGGCGGCCGGCATCACCCGCAAAGGACAGGTATTTTTCGTAGTGGTGGACGGCAGGCAGCCGGCTTATGGCAACGGCATGCCCCTGGAGGAACTGGCACATCTGATGACGCTGCTGGGTGCACGTAAGGCCATCAACCTGGATGGCGGCGGATCTTCCACCATGGTCACCGCCGATACTCAGACCGGAAAATGGATCAACCGGAATAAACCATCTGGTAAAAGGGAAAGAGCCGTGGCAAATGCATGGATCGTGGTATCAAAATAGAAGAGCCGAACCGGCTAAGCCAACACGAAGCTGATCGACAAAGCCAATGGTGCCATGGTCAAGAAGGTATTGAAAACCATGTTAACCCTGCTGAACTTTCGATCCAGTTAAAGATTCAAGGAACGACCGGTTTGACTTCAATAAAAATGATAACCGGGTTTTATTAACAGATGCCAATATCCGGGCAAGACCAGCCGGATCAAGACTCAGATCAAGCTGGATAGAACCCTATTCCGGATTGTTTTGGGCGCATAATACGGCATCCTTTAAAATAACATTAACAGCGCTTATCTTGTGTTATTTATAGTATCTGTATTCTGCCCAGCTTGGGTGATTTCAGAACGAAATTTATTCATACTCCGGTCATCGAAATGATCTGGCTATTGGATATCATCATGGGTGCTCAGCGCACGAGATCATAGCACTGCCGTTCCACGATTGTCCGGGAGCCCTGACCTTAAGGCTTTCCCTGCATTTTTGCTAAACGGCATAGACTGACCGGTACTAATCCATTCTTCCATGGGCTGCAGCAAAAATGTCGTAGTTATGACAAATGATAATCTTCTTCGGACTTGCATGAAGATAACCGTAATGTTAAAAGATTAGTGTGAAAAGTGTACAAAAATTATTTGGGCCGGGAGTCTGCCATTTTGCCTTTTAATTTTTCTCTCCATAAATAACAAGGCTGGAGGCAGCAATGGCAATCGGTTCTTCAGGATATCTTTTTTTCGTTTTACGAATTACCTCATTTTTTATTTCTTCTCTTTGCCCCGGTGTGGCCTTACTTAGTGCAACGACTATTGCAGCACCGACTTCGGTCATGAAATCCCAATAATTCTGAGCTGTTCCTATATTTAGCGTGGCCGCAACTATGCCTTCGGAGACGTTGACAAAACCCGATTTTTGGAACAAGGCTGCCATCATTCCCTTTTCTGCACAACGAAACATGCCCGGGCCGCCCGGCGGAGGAGGGGTTATGCCTAATTTTTCCATAATCGTCCCCATGATCATGATAACCCAGGGGTTTTTTTCAGGCTTATCCCACACTGCAATAGCCACCCTCCCCCCGGGGGCTAAGACACGATAAATTTCATTTGTCACTGCTCCCATATCCGGAAAAAACATAAAGCCATAACGACAAGTAACTGCATCAAACGTGCCATTAGGAAAGGGAAGCCTGGAAGCTTCTCCCGTTCTTGTTTCATAACTTTTGATATCTAAGCGGTCTGCTTTAGCTTTTGCGATGGCGAGCATACCTTGTGCCTGATCAATGCCTGTTACCTTTCCCTTTTTCAATATCCTGGCCATTGTCAGGCCAGGCTCACCGGTTCCACATGCAATATCTAAAATATTCTCATCACCTTTTAAATATAGCGAGTGGATCATCGCATCACCGGCAGGCTTGGAAATATCCATAGTAAGGTTATCCCATTTATCCCAACCCGGTGCATATTTGTTCCAGATTTCTTTTTGCTGTTCGCTGATTGGATTTGACATTGTGTTGTTCATGAGATTTTTGCATTTAAGGTGAATAAAATTTGATGTTAATTTACGATTATCTTTTCACTCCTTTCCAAATTCTACCATCCTGTTGTCAGCTTCTCCTTAGGTTTATCGGTGCAGTCAACCGAACTGCTTTCACCCCGGCCTTCAGCCGTTAAACGGGGCATCCCAATTTGCATCCGCGATCAATTGCGGGCTTTTAAAATCCGTTTCAAAAATGATCTTATCCCATGGCACAAAATCTAGTTCTTGCAAGAAGCAGTGGTCCGCGCAGGAGCGGATGAGAGAGCTTGGTCTGCCCATGCCTAACAGCATCTGCAGTCTTATCAATGGCTTTATCAGTAACATCACCGTCCTGTATTCCACCTCTTCCTTATTGCACTTCCAAATCTGAGCATGGACAAGGTGAGAGATCGTTGATCCTGCAATGATCATTACAAGCAAGCCGCATATACGTTCTGTGATAAGAAGTTTAACAAGAATAATATTACAAACTTACTTCCATGCCGGCACTGCTGCAATAGAACAAAAGTTATAGACAGGCTACCTTAAAAGTCGGAACATCATAAGGAGGAAAGGTAGAAGGTAAATTTTCACTTGTCAGACTACAGTTTTAAAAAATTTTGTAGATTGCCAATCAGGCCTTGTTCTAATTGAGATTCGGTGTACGCTTTTTTACCGGCAGGTTTAAAAACTCCAATACGATAGGATTTCAAATAAAATTATTGGGGTTTGCATCCTGCGTGTTTCGTATTTTGGATCATCTTTTCTTTCACGGTGGCCTTATCTTGTGAGGAAAGCAGGAGTTGATAATAAAGCGTTGAAATGTTTCTGTCCAGTGTACTGATAGACCAATTCTCAGACGCCGTTTCTGCAAGGTAATCGGTTCTCGCTTCCTGATCCGGAACTTTCAGTTATATTATTTATTCAAGAAAAGAATAAATTAACCTCGCAAAAGTCGAAAAAAATTCAAACTGGAATTATGTCGGTATACATCTTTCCAGAAAGGGACATTATAAAAAAAGCATTCGTTAAAGTATTCGGGATGGAAGGTATAAAAGCGCTAATGCTTGAAAAAAAACTTCTTTCTCTCTATTCCTATACCGATGGAAGAATTTTTGCGATAAACTATCACCTTAACCCGAATTCTAAACTTACACTTAAGGAGATTAATGCGCTAACTTAAAAAGAGGTCAAAGCTATTGCCATATAGATAAGCAGTCAAATTTAACACCCTTGCAGATTAGGCATCAACAAAAATGGCTTCTTTAAATTATTCAGCATTTCTCATAAGAAATACAGAATACCTTTCTTCAGGCAACTATCTGATATTTTTTGTGCAGTTTAACATGGCATACATATATCTCAATTATTTTCTTGACTACGGGAACCTGATAGAACTAAAGCTAATATGATCCTATTTTAATAGCCTTTCATCAAACGTAAATTTTTCAACGGAATACAGGTTAATCCTGGCCAAATCAGCATGCCGCGGATTTAGCAGATAATTGTATTCCTCCGTAATGATAGCTGAAGGGACCTGTAATATGGGGAGGTCATTGTCTTTTAGCCACGCATCTCCAATGGCCTGGCAGACAGCATAATTGATATAATCTTGCCAGTTGGCCGGCAATTTCAGTCTGGTTATTTTTTTTATTTTCAGGTCATCCGGTATTTCAATCAGGGTAACCCGGAAGGAATCATCCAAGCCGATGCCACGCCGGTGCACCATATTTTCCAAGCAGGCCAGCGCACGGGTGCTGGCAGTATAGATCATAAATTGACCATTGCTATTCCAACGGGCAGCACGGCCGGATGCCGTAAGATGACCGGCCCATTTTTCTAGTGTAATTCGGTAAGTTATCATGCCAGCGCCCCGTATTCAATCCTGAATAATTCTTCCATCACCAGATTAATTCCATTCGGTGTATAGAGGAGGTCAAAGGGAATAATACCCCCTAATCCTGCAGCGGACTGTTTCTGCCACTGATTAAAAGCTTCCGAACTACCAAATATTTCCTGCCCCTTTTTATAGAGCGCAAGGAGCTGCAAAAGCTGCTCACTTTCTATGCGGCCCAGTTTATGTCGCCGCAATCGATAATTGTCAATGGTTTTGGGTGTAGTGTCTATGAATGCGGCTAATTGGCCCTTATTGAGCGCCGTAACTTGCATCAGCCGGTCAAAAACAGAGATAGCCAAACCCTCGGCGGCTCTCAGTACCATCGCTACCGGATTCGACAGCTCTCTTTCATACTGGCGAAAAAGAGAAGTTTTCATATTTGCCGTTGCATTCATGATGAATTATTTTCATACAAAGGTACGGAATAATTACGTATATAAAAAGGTAAATTTTCACTTCCAGACTGCTGCTTTCCCAATTATTGAGCACCATGTTGCTGTAACCAGCTTCCTCGAAGGCCCAACAAAATAGCCCTGACCGCTTCAATGACATCCGTAATACGATCCGTCATTTGCGGATCGATCGGGTTGCACCGTAGCACTCCCTGAAACAGATTTTCATGTCTTCCAGCCAAGAGGATCTCAGTTCCTTAAGTATGCAGATTGATAAAGTGGCAGGCGATTGACCCTCTGGCTGAGGGCGTCCTGAAGCAGGTGCGTTGCAGCTACTGCTACGATAATCAAATCCTAAGATAGCAGGATCCTGAGTGCCAGGCCAATGCCCGCCATGGTCAAAAGAATATCGTAAGCGGGGTGCATTTTGGAATATTGCCTCAATTCACTGATCGCCCTGCCGATCAGTTTATAAGTAGCCTTCACGGAGATATCCAGCACCGCCGCGATTTCCTCATAGCTCATGTTCTCATAGAATTTCAGAAAAATGGCTTCCTTCTGCCTGGGGGTCAGTGCATGAAACGCTTTTTTGAGGTAGTCCTGTTGTTCATGATGGCTCTCCGCCGTCACACAAAGCTCATCGGCTGCCAGTTCAAGGGAAAAAAGATCAGCCGCCGAGGATAATCCGATCACCTCATGGCCATGGCGCACGCTTTTCAACAGGCAGTGGCGAAAGGCGACAAATAAATAACTGCGCAGGTCCTTTATTTTTACCAGGCAGGACCGCCTGGACCAGCACCAGGTAAATACCTCCTGGATACAGTCTTCAATCAGCGTGCCGTCAACGGCAAATTTGTATCCATAGTTATACAGGCGGGGATAATAAAATTGGTAAACAGCACCGTAAGCCTTTTTATCACCGGCTTTGCAGGCTTCCCACAACACTGGATCAATATGTTCGGTTTCTGCCATGCTGTTATTTTGCTAAGACAAAACTGATGCTTCGTCTGTCTGGGAAGGCCGGCTTCGCGGCCATTCCCTGCGCGGGCACTGCGTAAACCCAAAGAGGAGACCATCCATCCACCTCTTCGGTTCACTGGGGTGCGACGTGTAAAAGCTTTTGATATTGCCGGTGATTATCCAACAGGTTCACCGCTGCCAGCACTGCCGGATCTGTTGGCAAACGCTGGGCGATCCGTCCATTCTGGAAGTAATACCGGCTCATGATCTCCGCTTCCAGGAGCCGGGTGATCTCCACTTTGTGCTTCAGCAGGTCTTGCCTTTTATCGTGCGTCAGGCGTTGTTGTAAAGCCTGATAGTCCTTGCCAACCGCCTTGAAATAACCCTCCTTTTCGGCAACGCTTTTGAACCGTTCCAGGGCTAACTCTGTACGGGTTTTATAGGAATAATCCTTATCCTTCAGAAACCGGATGAAACCCTCAAAGTCCTCTTCGCTTAAACGAAACTTCCCGGCTACCGGGGTGGCAGAATGCGACCGATGCCGGTAGTAATACCGGGTTGCGTAATCAAAGATCAGGTGGTTAGTGATCAGAGAGGTGGCAATATTACTCAGGGGCTTGCGGGGGACCAGTTGATCGGGCGCGATGCCACCGCCGTCCATCACCATGCGACCGTCCCTGGTATGAAAATCCCTTTTCAGGGAATCAGGGATATAAGCAATGCTCCCGTCTTCGCCGCGATGGGCATAATCGATGGCCTGGATACACCGGCCACTCGGCGTATAATACTTAGCCGTGGTGATCTTCATTTTGGTGTGGTAAGGCAAGTTTCGTGTGGTCTGGACCAATCCTTTCCCAAAAGAGCGCCGTCCCACTACCACGCCCCTGTCCAGGTCCTGTATGGCGCCCGCGACAATTTCGGAGGCAGACGCTGAATGGTCATCCACCAGTACCGCAAGTGGGATATGACTGTCAAGCGGCGTGGCGGTCGCCCGGTAGACGCGGTTCCATTCACTGACCCTGCCACGGGTGGTCAGGATCGTGTCCCCTAACGGGATAAACAGGTTGGCGGTCTTCACCGCTTCATTCAAAAGACCGCCGGGATTTCCCCGCAGATCAATGACCAGGCCTTTCATGGCGGGGTGTTCTTTTTTTAGGGTCTTCACCGCCCTGGCCATCTCCCCCGCGACCCCCTGGGTGAACTGAATCATTTTTACATAACCGATGCTATCGGCTGCTAACCCCACGTAAGCGACCCCGCGAATATCCACCTGCTGACGGGTGATCTGCAAACGGGTGGCTTTGCCAGTGAAAGGATGGCGTATGGTAATGTCCAGCCCGGTACCGGGATCGCCTTTTAACAATCCGCTGATCTGCTCCAGTGAGAGCGTAGGGGCTGCCTTTCCGTCCAGTTTCAGGATAACATCGCCCGGACGAATGCCCGCCTTGGCGAAAGGAGCGCTCGCCAGTACATCGGTCACCACGATGGAATCTCCCGTCCTTCGGATGGAGGTTCCCACACCGCCATATTTCCCGGTCGTCTGAAAGTCCAGATCTCCCAGATCATCTTCGGAAAAGTAATAGGTATAAGGATCCAGGCTTTCGGTCATCGCCTCAATACCTGTCTGCATCAGTCTGGCCGGATCGACGCTGTCCACATAATAGAGGTTCAGGTCGCGATAGACGCTCGCCATGATATCCAGGCTTTTGGCCATTTCAAAATAACCATCGCTGGGCCGGAAGGCCAGTGCGCCCGCCATAACGACCAGCAACCCTATGATGATGCCATTTCTGCATTTCCTGAACATAACTTACATATTTGGTACTTCATCTATTGTGTTAATTGAGGTTTCGCCATTGGGTGGCAAGGCTCCGATGCAAGATAGGCGAAAAAAGGTAAAATGGCACAGACGGAAGAACGTCCGGCGGTAGACAATGTCAGGAGGCTGTTTGCCCTTTTGCTGTTTTACGGCACCGGGTCATATCCGTGTCCGCCCCAGGGATGGCAGGAGAGTATCCGGCGGATGGTCAGATAACCGCCTTTGACCATTCCGTACTTCTTCAGAGCCTCCACTCCATAACGCGAACAGGTGGGAGTATACCGGCATTGCTTCCCCAACAGGGGTGAAAGCGTCCATTGATATACCTTTATCAGCAATATAAAAGGCCAGGCCAGTATTTTATTCAACCATCCCATGTTTATGACCAGGTTATCACCAGGTTCCGACTGTTCTGCCGCCTCCAAAATCCGCGGGCAGATCATTTTCCAGAGGGTTCATGATCTCCATTACGATCTCCGAGCTCCTTTTTAAGTTTGCCTAAAATTACGGAAATTTTATCATTTACCGGGAGGAACGCCGGCATCTCCCTGCCCGTATAAACAAAAAATAACTGCAGGCCAATGCCGCGGGCTTCCAGAAACCCGTATAGGACATGCTTTTGCAGACGCCATGCTTCCCTGCCAAGGCGTTTGATCCGGTTACGGTCGACTGCTTTTGGGAATACGCGGGAGGAAACGGCAAAACCCACCTGAGCGGTACAAGGCGGCACAGGCAGATCCACCTGCCGGTAATATATCTTGTAAGGAAAAACAGAAAACGCTTTTCTTTCGTGAAAAAGCGTCTGGATGGACTTCCTGCTCTTCAGGCGTTCAGCCTTCGGGAATGTGTGGGCGATCGCAGCGATGACACAGGTTTTTAATCGGTGATAGGTTCTGAAAGCGCCTATTTCAGCTTCCGCTCGTCGGAAACCGACAGCTTGGCGCGACCTTTAGCCCTGCGGCTGGCCAGCACCTTACGGCCGTTGGCAGTCTGCATTCTCTTTCTGAAACCATGCACAGATTTTCTGCGACGGTTATGGGGTTGAAATGTACGTTTCATCGGAAAAGAATTTCTTTTTTATAGGCCTCTCGGGGTGTACCCGTCCTGAAAAGTCAATGGACATTCAAAAAACGGAACGCAAAGGTAGCAAAATAAATTCAAAACCATGAACCGGGGTAAACAAAGTTGAAAATTTACCATGACCGGTGGCTTTAGGGTAAGCTCCATCTGGTATTTTGCCCCCGGAAGCCAGGATTCTGCCTTAAGGCCTGCACCACCAGAGAGCACCTAGAGCACCACATGGCGGGAGCGGACGGCGCTGCCGAAAAAAATGCCGGCGTGATGGTCAAAAAGCGCCGTGGAATCTGTCGTACAAAAGTCCCTCCTCCCGTTCCGGGTACAGGTGTCTGCCATCTCCGGATGTCTTTCCAGGTAGTCAGCCAGGCTGCCGGCCACGATATCTCCCTGCGGCAACAAAGTGCAGTCCGCGTCCATATACCTCTTTATTTTATCCATCAACAGTGGATAGTGTGTGCATCCCAGCACAATCGTATCAATACCGGACGACTGGGCCCGCAACGCTTCCAGGTATTTTTTAACGAAATAATCGGCGCCGGGGCCGTCAAACTCATGATTTTCCACCAAAGGAACCCACATCGGACAGGCCTGCTGGTATACCTGCACCTCCGGAAAGAAACGTTCAATCTCTATCGGATAGGACTGCGATTGTACGGTTCCCGTGGTAGCCATCACCCCGACTTTCCCTGTCCTGGTAAACCGGCCTACTACCTCTGTAGTGGGCCTGATCACTCCCAGGACCCGCCGCAGGGGAGCCACGTCGGGAAGATCCCGCTGCTGAATCGTACGCAGTGCCTTCGCCGAGGCCGTATTACAGGCGATAATGACCAGGCGGCAACCCTGGTCAAAAAGGTATCCGACACATTGGAGCGTATAGTGGTATACCGTCTCAAAGGAGCGGGTGCCATAAGGCGTGCGGGCATTGTCTCCGAGGTATAAATAATCATATGCCGGCAGCCTGGCGACGACAGAGGACAGCACCGTAAGGCCGCCATAACCCGAATCAAACACACCAATGGGATGATAAGCTGCGTTCATGATATCTAAATCTTTAAACCCGGCCCCGAAGCCTGATCGTCACGATCAGGACCATTCCTTATCGTAGGCTTCCTGCTTTTGCCTTTCTACCCTTTTGGCAATCCGGATGCTCACTTCGTATAAGATGTAAAGCGGGATGGTGACGATGATCTGGCTGGCCACATCGGGCGGGGTAATAAAGGCGGCCACGATCAGGATGATCAGAAAGGCATGTTTCCGGTATTTGCGGAGGAGCTCCGGATTCAGAATGCCCACCTTGGCCAGGAAATAGGCCAAAATAGGCAATTCAAATAAAACACCGCAGCCCAGGATCACCGAGGACAGCGTACTGAGATAACTCTGGATGGTGATGATGTTCTTGATGGATTTGGAAATACTATAAGCACCAAAGAAATTGACCGTATAGGGTGCGATGACAAAATAGCCAAAACCGATACCGGTAAAGAAAAGCAGTGAAGTCCAGAAAACGACGCCCCGGGTATATTTTGTTTCTTCCGGTTTCAGGGCTGGTTTGATGAAACGCCAGAACTCCCAAAGGATGTAGGGAGCAGCGATGATGGCTCCAAAGGTAAACGAAGAGCTCAGGGCCTGCATAAACTGCCCGGAGAGCTTCATACTCTGGAACTCCAGTGGAACATCGGGCAGGCAGAGAGAGTCGCCGAGGTGGAGAAAATGCCCAAAGCTGCATAATACCCGGTAGGTGATGAACGTATGGCGGGTGGGGGCCATGATGATGCCGTCGTAGACCCAGTTGATCTTGACAAAGACCACGATCATCCCTACCAGCACGGCGAGCAGTGACCGGACAATATGCCAGCGCAATTCCTCCAGGTGGTCGAAAAAAGACATTTCCGCCATCTCGGGATTATTCTTAAACAGTTTCTTGAACATAATACTTACCAGGCTACCTCGCCAACGAAAGGGTTTATGAGAATTGGCGCAAATTTAATCATATCCTGATATAGTGCAGCATAAAAATAGAAAGATCCGGTAAAAGAAGATCACAGGCTTTTTCAAATGAAATAGCCTGCTCTAGAAGAATCATGAGCAGGCCTTTCATCCATTGTTTGTTAACCCCAAAAAAAATTACGCATACTTGGTTAAACGTTACATCTTACCTCCATACGGCAAGCAATTCGGCAAAATGCAAAATCGATTTAATAGACAACGAAGGTAAAATATTTATTTAAAAATTACAAAAAATGTTCAAATAAATCCGTCCTTCCCAAGGCGTTTTCGGGGGGTAAGATCAGCAGGAAAAATCCATAGTGCGATGCACTACTTCTTCTTTTTGCTGATCAGATGGCTTTTGTGCACCGCGGTGGTGTCCTTGGAGGTCTTTTTAGCGCCCTCTTTGGCTTTTTTGTGATGCTTCTTCACCATGTGGTGTGCGTGATCCTTTTTCTGGGTGGTAACCTCAGTGGCAGCCTTTTTCTGGCTGGTCTTGGTTTGCGCCTGTGCTGCGCCAACAGCAAGGATCATGCTGAGCGCCAGGACGAGTGATGTGATCTTTTTCATGATTAAATGAATTTAGGCGGCAGGAGCAAAGGCAATGCCATAAACCGGAGTGGACAAAACCTTAACTACCAGTTAACAACAATTAACAACAATTAACATATCAGGTTGATTCAGGTCATCAGCGGCCGGAAAAAACAGCCAGCGGACATCCGGCCAACAACAGGTCCGAGGCCGCGCTGGTAGCGGGTCCGGCGGCGGCGGGCCGCTGCAGATCTCCCGATAGATAAAAAAACAAAGGAAAGAAGAACAGTTACCGCAGCACACGCATCTTCACCATTTCGATCCGGGTCTCGGTCACTTCCAGGATATCAAATTCAAAGTCATCGATGATGATCCGGGCCTTCACCTGCGGAATGGCTTCGTGATGGGAGATGATAAAGCCTGAAAGCGTCTCGGTATCGGTATCCGGGAATTCAAAGTTGTATTTTTCATTCAGGTAATCAATCTCAATACGGCCGGAGAAAATATATTCCTTTTCAGCGATATGCTTTTCCACGAACTCCTCGACATCATGCTCATCTCTGATCTCACCAAAAATCTCTTCCAGCAGATCCTCCATCGTCACAATGCCGGCGGTACCGCCAAATTCATCGACCACCCAGGCGATACTTTTGGACTCCTTGGTGAAGCGACCCAGCAGATCGATCGCGCTCATGGTTTCCGGCACGGCCAGAATAGGATAAAGGATAGAGCGTATGTCGGCCGGCTTGGTGTACAAATCCAGCTGATGGATATAACCGAGAATGTTGTCAATATTACCCTTATATACGATCAGCTTTGATAAGCGGGTGTCAATGAATATCCGGGTGGCATCCTGGAGGCTGGTGGCAATATCCACCGACTCCACCTCTTTGCGCGGGATCATGCATTCCCTGACCTTTACATGCGGCAGGCTCAACGCGTTTTCAAAGAGTTCGGTATTGAGGTGCTGCCGTTCCATCTGTCCGGACTCCGATTGTGCAATAAAGTTTTCGGGATCCGTTAACTGAAGATCCTGGTTCCACTCTCCGATCCTGACGTTGAACAGGTATTTGAGCATCCATACCGAAATCCCTGTGGTCATCTTGCTGAACGGATTGAGGATATGACTGAACAGTGAAATGGGCAGGGCCAGCACGACGAGCAGCTTGTCCGCTTTGGCCCTGAACAGGCTGCGGGGAATCAGCAACCCGAAAATAAGCATAATGGCGGCGGCCACAATGATTTCTATAACCAGCCTGAGGTAAGGGGAAGGGATGCTGCCGAGTGGGGTAGTGATCAGATAACTCCGGATAATCCCTCCGACCAGGATACAATAGACAACCAGGGTGATGGTGAGCCCCACCAGGCTGATGGAAATGAAATGTCCGGGCTGTTCTGTGAAACGGGATAAAATACGCCCGGCCAGCTTTCCCTGTTTTCTTTTGATCTCTATTTTAAGCTTGTTGATACGGGTAAACGCCACCGTGATCCCGGCGAAAAAACCCGCCAGCAACACCAAAACGACCAAGCCTGTGATCTGGATTTGACTCATTCCACCCTGTTTATTACCAAACAAAGATAATCAATTTGGGATATCAGTAACTGCCTGATAATCAATTCATGTAGCCGACCGGAGGTTTGCCCCCTCCCTTCAAAGCGCTCCTGCGCAAAGAAACAATTGTATTCGGACGATTTTTTTTTTATACTTGCACTTTAATAGGTATCAGTCTTGAGGTGACCATTCAATTCCGATCCGCCATTACTTATGAACAAAACCGCTCTACAGGACTTTCTTAACTGCAAAGTAGAACTTTATAACAATGCCGCCTTCGTTGAAGACGATCCCGTGAGGGTTCCTCATCAATTCACCCTGCTTCAGGATATCGAGATCGCCGGATTCTTCACCGCCATTCTTTCCTGGGGAAGAAGGAGCACGATCATCGACAACAGCAAAAAGTTGATGTCCCTGATGGACAACGCCCCTTACGCGTTCATAAAAAATCACCGGCAGAGTGACCTGAAACCTTTCCTTTCCTTTGCGCATCGCACTTTCAATGCCACGGACCTGCTTTATTTCATTTCTTTCCTGCAGGAATATTATACCACCTTCCTGTCGCTGGAGTCCGCTTTTAGCACCCACCTGGATCCTGAGGACAAGAACACCAAAAAGGCGCTGATCGGATTCCAGCAAATCGCTTTCGCCGGTGAACATCCCGCCCGCACCCGCAAACATCTTTCCTCCCCTGCCAAAAATTCGGCCTGCAAACGGCTCAACATGTTCCTCCGGTGGATGGTGCGCCATGATCATCAGGGGGTTGATTTCGGCCTGTGGAAAAACATATCTCCTTCCCAGTTGGTGATCCCCATGGACGTTCATGTCTCCCGTGTCGCCAGGCGGCTGGACCTGATCGAAGACGAAAAGGTCACCTGGAAAAACGCCGAAGCGCTTACCGGTGAATTACGTAAATTTGACCCTGAGGATCCCGTGAAATACGATTTTGCCCTTTTCGGGCTCGGCGTGATGGAAAAATTTGTTTGATCACTGGTGCTACTGCATGGTTTTTGCACCGTCTCCCCTCATGTACCGTTTATAAGGACTTTTAAAAAGCCAAACAGATGTTATACAGACTTTTGATTACTGCCCTTTTGTTAACCCCGTTTTTTGCTTCCCAGGCGCAGCAGGAAACAGAGGCCACCTCCATCCAGCTAAAGTACAAGTTCAACAAAGGAGACCAGTTCGAGGTAAAACAACGTTCCCAGGAGGACAGTTATCTGAACCTGAACGGTGACAACCAGCGAACCACAAACCAGAAGAACACGACCCTGCTTTTTACCGTCACCGCGGTGAACAGCATACAGGCGACGATTGAGGCCAGTTACAAACAGATCAACCTGCTAAGCTCCTCCTCTGATCAGCATGTTTCGGTCAATACCTCCTCGGATGACAACGGGATGTATAACCGGCTGTTCAAAGCCATGATCGGGAAAAAATTCACGATTGTCATGCAGTACAATGGCACCCTGAAAACCATCACCGGTCTGAGCCCCATCTTTGATCAGATGGTCGCCGCGGTACCCGAAGTAAAAGCCAAGGAACGTCCCACTCTCAAAAAATTCTTACAAAGCCAGTTCGGCGCCGAAGCATTAAAGGCCAGTTTCGCCGTTGTATTGCCTTATTACCCCGCAAGGGAAATTCAGGCCAACGGATCGTGGTCGAACCTGCTTTATACCGGGGGATTCTATCATGGCCGCATAGACAATTACTGGAAACTCAAGTACAACGACAAATACACCATTAAGCTCAGCAACAAGGGAAAATTTGTCACCGATTCCTCAGAGCAGGTGGACCTCGGCGGCGGTCAGAAAGGCTTCGTCGATCTCGACGGAGAGGTCCACGGGAATTATGTCATTGATCCG
Organism: Chitinophagaceae bacterium; assembly: GCA_036278455.1. Classification (GTDB taxonomy): domain Bacteria; phylum Bacteroidota; class Bacteroidia; order Chitinophagales; family Chitinophagaceae; genus FW021-bin31. The sequence goes on from DASULB010000472.1 coordinate 21,176, forward strand.
CAGACCGACTGGCCCTCGATTTGCATCACCCATACAGAGCTCAACGGCAATTATATCTACCTGTCCCCAAAAAAAAGAAAGAAGAATGTGGAGGTACCGGTACGGGTGGTAATGGATGCCAGTTATCAGTTTAAGCACTTATAAGGTCCCACAGATGTCCCCTGCCAATCATCCTTTCCTGCGGGAGCTACAGAAGATTGTTAGCCTGCAATTCCAGCTTTCCACGCGGGAAACAGATTCATACGAAGCGTTGCGGCGGTTGCTCTCCAAATATCTGCAGGAACTGATGGACAGGGACTTTCATCGCCTGTTGTTGCTGCTTTACCGCGTGGATATTTCCGAACAGCGCCTCAGGCAACTGCTCAAAAAAAACCCCGAAAAAGACGCGGCCGGCCTGATAGCAGATCTTGTCCTGGAAAGACAGCTGGAGAAAATAAAAACCCGGCGTGAGACGGGTCGCCGGGATAATAATATTTCGGATGAAGAGCGCTGGTAGGTATTCACTCCGTTCACACTGTCTTTCGTTTCTTCTCGAACATCAGGGACTTCACCTGTTCTTTATCTTCCTTTTCTTTTTTCAGGTCGAAACGTGTACCAAATACACGGTCCCAAAAAGATGAACTGACACCAAAGCCCATGTCTTCGCTTTTATAATGATGCAAATGATGGTTGCGCCAGACAGGTTTCATCCATTTGAAAGGCGGGTTCCAGGCATGGATGGCATAATGCATGCTTCCATAGATCAGATAACCTAACAGGAATCCGGGGAAAAATGCA
>DASULB010000473.1:0-17302 GCA_036278455.1 Chitinophagaceae bacterium
GGGCGGGATTTTCATCGCGGGCATGCTGTATGACCACCACTACCGGTTTATCGCCCCGGCATGTCTCTTTTTTTACGGGCTTGCCCTGGTGAATGCCAGCCATTACACACTCAGGGAGATCCGTTACCTGGGGATGTTCGAACTACTCTTTGGTGTAAGCTGCCTTTTTAGCGGATATCCGCTCATTTCCCTGACACTGGGTTTTGGTGTGATGCATATCCTCTATGGGCTGGAGATATGGTACAAGAAGCGGTAATGATATTTTAAGACCATGATGGAGAATCCTATAAAGAAATTAAACAAAGCTTTTGAAAACCGCATCCGTCTGGGTGTGATGAGTGTACTGATGGTCAACGAACAAATGAATTTTAACGATCTGAAGGTACTTCTTGAGGTCACCGACGGCAACCTGGCTACCCATCTTCATGTGTTGGAAGAAGGTGGTTTTATCAGGGTGCATAAGGGCTTTATCGGGCGAAAGACGCACACGACCTATGCATTGACAAAGAGCGGTGAAAAATCCTTTAAAAGCCATCTGGATGCGCTGGAAAATATGATCCGGCACATCCCCTGATGAAAATGACCATTTTTTTTTAGCTATTCACTTTGTAATAAAAAGCACTTTTTATGAATAAAGATCAGAATGCCTTCTGGCAGAAAAACCGTTTGGTCATCAAAGCGGCCTTTATCGGTATTTTAACCCTGCTTTTGCTGATACCGACTGCTTTTATCGCGATGCTCATCAACGACCGGCAGTCGCGCCACGATAAAGCCATCGGTGAAGTCAGCGGTAAATGGGCGGCCCCTCAAACACTTAGCGGGCCGATTTTGGTCATTCCCTACAAGTCATGGTACCGTGATGATAAAGGGAACCGGGTCGCTGAAACGAAACAGGCGTATTTTCTGCCGGACTCCCTCCGGGTGAACGGGGTTATTCAACCCGAAAAAAGATACCGGGGAATTTATGAAGTGATGTTATACCGCTCGAATCTCCGGGTGGAAGGGCGTTTCAGCGCCCTGAAACCTTCCATGCTGAAAATACCTGCCGGCGACTGGCTCGGCGACCAGGCCTATCTGATGATGGGCATGGATGATATGCGGGGCATCGAGAACCAGGTTGCCCTGACATGGAATGGGTCCACGCGGTATTTCAGTCCCGGCTTACCGGAGAACGCGGTGCTCACCCAGGGGATATACAGCCCTTTGCCGCTGGATCCGTCCTCCCTGGAGAACGGCACCTTTGATTTTTCCATCCAGCTCCGGCTAAAGGGCTCCGGCGAGCTGGAGGTGGTTCCGCTGGGAAAAAGCACCCGGGTGGACCTTCGTTCCTCCTGGCCGACGCCTAGTTTTACCGGGAGTTTCCTGCCGGATTCCCGCCAGGTTACCGCCCATGGTTTCCGGGCTGAGTGGACCATCTTTAACCTGAACAGGAACCTGCCCCAGCGGTGGACTGATGGCCATTATGACCTGAAAGCCTCCCGGTTTGGCGTGAGCCTGATGCTTCCGGTAGACATGTATCAAAAGACCATGCGCTGCGTGAAATACGCTATTCTCATCATCGCACTTACCTTCATGGTGTTTTTCCTGGTGGAAACCTCCCGGAACAACCCGGTCCATCCCTTTCAATATGTCCTGGTCGGGTTCGCGCTGTGTATCTTTTACACCCTGTTGTTGTCACTATCTGAGTACCTGCATTTTGGATGGGCTTACTGGATAGCGGCCGCTGCCACTACCGGGCTGGTCAGCCTTTACAGTTCCTGGCTGTTCAGACGTGGTAAAGCGCCCTGGCTGATAGGGACCGCCCTGCTGGTCCTGTACGGTTTTATATTTACGTTGGCGCAATTGCAGGACTTTTCCCTGCTGATCGGAAGCGTCGGGTTGTTCATAGCGCTGGCCCTCGTAATGTATTTTTCCCGCCGGATCAACTGGCATGACGACCCGGCATCCCTTTCCGGGCAAGCTTAAAAAGGACCGGTAGTGAGTTTGGCCGGGCAGGAAGGGTTGTTTTTGTGATCGGTGGCGGGAGGAAAACGATTGAAGAGATGGATGAGGAAAGGGGTGTTAAAGGCGCGGAAACCTTTAATTTTACGGATTATCATTTTATGGGCCTTAATTTTATGGGTTTTAATTTTATTGAATGGAAGCACGTGAAAGATTTTCCCTGCGAAAAAGAATCCGCAGTTTCGGCTATGCCCTTGCCGGTTTAAGGAGGTTCTTTTTGACGGAACACAACGTATGGATCCATGGGGTGGCAGCTGCTGTCGCCATCCTGCTCAGTGTTTTGTTAAAAATATCCCCGCTGAAATGGGTTGGCGTATTATTTGCCATTGGTCTGGTACTGTGCGCGGAAGCCTTTAACACCTGTATCGAGAAGATCATGGACAGGCTGGTGCCGGGTCAGGATGAAACGGTGAAATATGTGAAGGACCTGGCGGCGGGAGGAGTGTTGATCGCCGCCATGGTGGCCGCAGTCATCGGCTGCATTATTTTTTTACCGGGTATTATTCAATGGGTATCCTTCAATATTTGAGGCACTTGATATGAGCGCATCTGGATTTAAAAGCGGCATGTGGAAAATATTATCCGCCTCCGTGATATTCAGCATTTTACTGGTGGCCGCCCGCATGGGACGAAGCCATTCATTTTTGTATGGAAGCCTGGTATGGAATCTTTTCCTGGCATGGATTCCTTATGGTATCAGCGTCCTGGTCAGCAGGAAACAACGATGGTTTGCCTTTCCGGTAGTGTTTTATGCGGTGCTGCTGCTGTGGTTGCTTTTTTTCCCAAACGCGCCCTATATCATCACCGACCTGTTTCACCTGAAGCAGCAACCAGCCGTTCCCCTCTGGTATGACCTGTTGCTGATCTTCTCTTTCGCCTGGAATGGCCTCATCCTGGGTATTTTGTCGCTCATGAAAATGGAGCGTGAAGTGCAGCGGCGTCTGGGGGAACGGGCGGCCCGGATCTTTGTCGTCATCGTCATCGCGCTGGGAGCCTATGGGGTGTTCCTGGGACGTTATCTTCGCTGGAACAGCTGGGATGTGTTTACCAACCCTTTCTCCCTGATTCTGGAAATGGCCCGCATGATCCGTCATCCCCTGCATTTCACCGGTTTGTGGGCAATGACGCTCCTGCTATCCACCCTTACGGGATTGATATACCTGACCTTAAGGCAGATGGGAGAGGAAAGGTCGGCAGGCCGTTAACTGATCACTGACCATCACAGGCTGGCGGCCGAAGGGTTCAATAATCTCCGATGGTCTCCGGCAATTGCGCCATGGCCTGCTCCAGTTGTTCTTTATTGGGCGCGATGCCGTGCCAGTGGAAATCATCTTCCATGTAATCCACACCCTTTCCCATGAGGGTATGCATGATGATGGCAATGGGACGGCCGTGCCCGGTAAGGGATTTGGCCTCCTCCAGGGTAGCGGCGATCCGCTCGATATCGTTGCCTTTGGGAAGGTCCAGTACCTTCCAGCCAAAGGCCTCAAACTTGGCGCCTACATCCCCCAGCCCACCCACTTCTTCGGTGGGACCATCGATCTGCGCGCCGTTCCGGTCAATGGTGCTGATGAGGTTATCCACTTTGTGATGGGCGGCGGAGAGAGCCGCCTCCCAGATCTGTCCTTCTTCGAGTTCGCCATCGCCGTGCAGGGAGAAAACCAGGTGATCGTCGCCGTTCAGTTTTTTGGCCAGGGCGGCGCCGATGGCCACGCTCATCCCCTGACCCAGGGAGCCGGTGGCGATACGGATGCCGGGCAGGTGTTCGGCGGTGGCCGGATGGCCCTGCAACCGGGAATTAAGCTGGCGGAAAGTGCGCATCTCTTCTATCGGAAAATAACCACTGCGTGCCAGCGCGCTGTAATATACCGGGGAAATATGCCCGTTGGACAAGATGAATACATCTTCGTCTTTGCCATCCATGTGGAAGTCAGGGCGGTGCCTCATGACCTTAAAGTACAAAGCGGTGAAGAAGTCAGCGCAGCCCAGCGAACCGCCGGGATGGCCGCTCTGGCAATCATAAACCATGCGCAGGATATCCCTCCGGATCTGGGTAGCGGTGTCTTTTAGCGATGTCATTTGTTAAAATTTGGGCTCAAACCTACGGCAAATTTTTCAAAGCGTCAATCCGCCGCGGCAAATATCCGGAGCGTGCCTTATTTCTCCTTTTTTCCCCTGTAATTTCCCCGGTAGCATTCTCTTTCTTAGATTTGCATCGCTAGATTTGCATCATTCAAAAAAGATTTCTCATGGAAGACGATATCCTCCTGATACAGGAAGAAACCAAAGAGAACATGCGTAAAGGCATTCAGCACCTTGAATCCGAACTGATCAGGATCCGGGCGGGCAAGGCCAGCCCCGATATGCTGGACGGCATTATGGTGGACTATTACGACAACCCCACACCGATCAACCAGGTCGCCAATGTCAGTGTGGTGGACGCGCGTACCCTGTCGTTGCAACCCTGGGAAAAACCGATGCTGCAAGCCGTTGAGAAGGCCATCATGGCCGCCAATATCGGCGTCACCCCGCAGAATGACGGTCAGCTTATCAGGCTTTTCCTTCCGCCGCTCACCGAAGAAAGACGTCGGGAACTCGTCAAGCGGGTGAACGCGGAGGGCGAGCACGCTAAAATCACCATTCGCAATTTGCGCCGTGACGCGATGGAACAGGTGAAAAAACTCCAAAAGGACGGGCTGAGCAAGGATGCCGCCAAGAACGCGGAGAATGATATCCAGCAACTCACCGATACCTACATAGGATCCATCGATAAACGCTGCGCCTCCAAGGAAAAAGAGATCATGGTGGTGTGAGATGCGTTCGTGCCGCCGGTCCTGCCTGACGGGTATCCCCTGGTTTGCCCGCGACCACTGTGCTTTCCACCCCAGCAAGTTCAGGGATCTGCCGCGCGTCGTATTCACTACTTTTTCACTACGATGGTTTTCGTTAAAAACGCATGATGCATGATTAAGCCTTCCATACCCAAAGGGACCCGTGATTTTAGTCCCGAAGTGGTCAGAAAACGGAATTACATTCTTGGTGTGATCCGCCGTGTTTTTGAAACCCGCGGCTTTCAGCCGCTTGAGACACCGGCTATGGAGAACCTCAGCACGCTGACGGGTAAATACGGCGAGGAAGGGGACAAACTGATGTTCCGCGTACTGGATAACGGCGACATCCTGCCCCGGGCGCGTCAGGCAACCGATAACCGGGAACTGGTGAACCTGCTCTCGGAGAAGGCGCTGCGCTATGACCTGACCATCCCTTTCGCCCGTTATGTGGCCATGCATCAAAATGAACTGGCTTTCCCCTTTAAGCGCTATCAGATCCAGCCCGTATGGCGGGCGGATCGCCCGCAGAAAGGACGTTACCGCGAGTTTTATCAATGCGATGCCGATATCGTGGGGAGCGACTCCCTGCTCAATGAAATGGAACTCTTGAGTGTCTATGATACCGTTTTTTTCACCCTTGGGTTGAGCGGGTATCAGCTGCGGGTCAACAACCGTAAAATATTGGCCGGGCTCGCCGAGCACATAGGGCGGCCCGCGTTGCTGACCGATATGACCATCGCCATCGACAAACTGGATAAAATAGGCCTGGAGGGCGTAAAAGAAGAATTGCAGCAACGGGGTCTGAACGCCCAAGCGATCACGGTCATTGAAAAATTCCTGGCCATCAGCGGGTCCGCTGCCGAAAAGCTCGGGCAGCTGCAAGATTTACTGGGCGGGTCCGTCACCGCTAAAAAGGGCATCGTGGAGCTGAGGGCCGTATTGGAGGCCCCTCACGCCGCTTACCGCGTCGTCCCTCAGCTGGACCAGACCCTGGCGCGCGGGCTGAACTATTATACCGGGATCATCATAGAAGCCAAGGCGCCCTCCAGGGTTAAGATGGGCAGCATCGGCGGTGGCGGCAGGTATGATGACCTGACGGGGTTATTCGGATTGAAAGGCTTATCCGGCGTGGGCATTTCTTTTGGGGTAGATCGTATCTACGATGTGCTCGAAGAACTGGATCTTTTTCCGGAGGTGGTGCAGGGGGCCACCAAGGTGCTGTTTTTGCAGATGGAACCTGAGAGCCTGTCGGTGGTTTATCCGCTGTTGCGGCAACTCTGGGAAGCGGGCGTTGCCGCCGAGCTGTATCCCGATGCCGCAAAAATGGATAAACAAATGAAATACGCCAATAAACGCGGTATTCCTTTTGTGGCCATCATCGGTGAAGGGGAAAGAAACCAGGGCCATGTCAGCCTGAAAAACATGCGGACCGGGAAACAGGAACAGATCGCCCTGGAAGAGTGGATGGCCTATTTTGAAAAAAACGCCTAAAGCCAGGGGATTGCGCCAGGTGACTGCGCCCGGTGGCTGTTTGCCTGAGATGACTGTTCACTCAATATCGAAAGAAGGAAGCTTATTGTTCTGCAGATCACAATACACCACATTTTTCTCGGGATCCAATACAGCCCGGGTACTATGGTCCATGTTGTATGCTTTTTCGACCATCCGGTAATCCATATTATGGATGGCGAAATCCGGTGTTAAAATAAACGCATACAACTCCTTGAAAGGGATGCCATCTTTGGATTGATCGGTGAATACCCGGACGCACAGCGAGGATCCTCTCCTGAAAAAACTGATCAGTTTCGCTGCAAAAAGCGCGCTATAGGCCATGTCCGGACCGAATCTGAAATGACCTTTGTCATTTCTTTCGACGTCCCAAACACTCGCCTCTTTGCTGTCCAGAAAGCTGAAGGTCAGGGTGCCGCTTTTGTACTTTCCAAAACATTTGCTTAATTCCCGGGTGAACGGGCCGTAATGCTCCGGGAGGGGCTTCGGGAACTTCGTGGGCGGTGGCGGAGCAGGCGCGGCTTTTTTGTCAAGCTTATGCAGTACCCTTTTAAAAAAGGACCGTACAACATCATCCTTCATGACCGAAAACTGCTGAGTTTCTATATCCAGTTTGCACACCATGAGCCCGAATTCCCCAAAGAATTTTTCACTTCTGTCCCTGAGTATTTTGATCGCTTCTTCGTCATCGGGTGTGATGTCGTCTTCCCATCCCCAGAGATAATCTTCAGTTAAGCTTTTGAGCCTGCTATAAACCAGGGTTTGGTCTTCTACAATACCAATGGTGAAGCTGCACTCCCCATTGAGCCGGGGAATATCCGCCAGGAATTCCATGGTGGACAAAGAATAGGTTTCCAGCTCTTCCTCAGGCCGCCCGGCGATAAAATACAGGCGTTCTTTTTTTACTTTCTTCTCCTTTTTGCCCATATCACAAGAATTTAAGCATTCAAAGAATTCCTAACCCCCGTCGACCGGCCGGTAAAACCATCCGGTATCAGGGATTTCTTTTCCGGTATTCCGCTTTGGCCGTATCCAGAAAGCGGAGAAAGTGCTGCGGATCATACCCATCCAGCGCAGAATATCCCTTGTCTGTCAACGAACGGCCCAGCTGATCCAGGAAAACATAGTAAGGCTGCGAGTTGCGGTTAAAATGTGTGGCCTCAAAATCTGTGTTCTTAAGCCCAAGATTTGTCACCTTTGTCTGCAGGATCTTGGAATAATATTGCGCGCTGTCAGGCAGTTTTGTCTTTTCATCTACGTACAACTGTAAAAGTACAAAATCCTTATTAATGAGGCTTTTGACATCGGGATTGGTCCATACTTCGCTTTCCATTTTCCGGCAGTTGACACAGCTCCAACCCGTAAAGTCGATCATCAACGGCCTTTTCAGCCTGCGGGCCGCCGCCATGGCTTCGCCGTAATCATAAAAGGCGGTATAACCCTCGGGGGTGGACCGGGCGAACAGATCGGCGTATTTTCGGGGCCGGATACCCTCGTAGGTGTCTTGTGCCGCGGGCGTACCGCCTGAGGCGCTCGTGTGAGAGAAGCTTGAATAGGTCGGCAGAAAGCCGCCGACGATCCCTTTTAGCTCAGCGCCGAAAAGTCCCGGGATGAGGTAGACCATAAAGGCGAAAGAGGCGATGGCGAAAAACAGGCGGGTAACGGAGATGTGCTGCACATCGCTGTCGTAGCGGAACTTCAGTTTGCCCAAAAGGTAGATCCCGATGACGGCGAAAATGACGATCCAGATGGAAAGAAATACCTCTTTGCTCAGGATATTCCAGTGGTAGGCCATGTCCACATTGGACAGGAATTTTAAGGCCAGTGCCAGCTCCAGCAGTCCGAGCACCACCTTGACCGCGTTCAGCCAGCCGCCGGCCTTGCCGATCCTATTCAGCCAGCTGGGGAAAATGGCGAACAACGCAAAGGGGATGGCCAGCGCAAGGGAAAACCCGAACATGCCTATCAACGGACCCGCCTTTCCACCCTGTGCAGCCAGCACCAGCAGGTTGCCGATAATGGGGCCCGTACAGGAAAACGATACGATCGTCAGGGTGAGGGCCATAAAAAAGATACCAAAAACATTTGTCGTGCCCGCTTTGGTATCCGCTTTGGTGGACCATGAACTGGGAAGGGTGATTTCGAAGGCACCCAGAAAGGAGATCCCGAATAAAAGAAAAATGACAAAGAAGGCCAGGTTCGCCCAGATGTTGCTGGCCAGCTGGTTCAACGCGCTGGCACCGAAGATCAGGGTGACCAGAAAACCCAGCAGCGTATAAATGACCATGATGGAAAGCGAATACAGGACCGCGTTGCGGATGCCTGCCGTCCGGGTCGCACTGCGTTTGGTAAAGAAGCTGACCGTGATGGGGATCATGGAAAAGACGCAGGGGGTCACCAGTGCCAGGAAACCACCGCCGAAGCACGCCCAGAAGATCCATCCCAGTGACCGGCCGGCCGCGTTGTCCGAAGCGGATGTCTCCGGCGCCGTTTTGCTGACGGTAGCCTGGGACTTTTCCGCGGGCTTCTCTCCGGTGTCGCGGGTAGCCGCGGCCGTTTTTGAAGTGATGGCCTGCATTGCCTGGCTGGTGGCGGAAGCCACCGGTCCTGTCAGCGTAAAACTGAAGGGCACGTCCTTGGGGGGGAGGCAGTTGACATCGTTGCAGACCATAAATTCCAGGGTGCCTTTCAGCGTCGTATGGCCTGTGACCTTTACCTTCTGAATGAACTCCACTTCATTGCCATAGTAACGGAGCGTTGATTTGAAGACCTTGTCATAGGTTTTGACCTCTTTGCCCTTTTCGGCGACATCCCCTATTAACCGGACCTGCGGGTTCTCGTCAAAAGTAAAGGAAGTGGGAATGGGGCCCTCGCCGGCATTTTGCGAATACACATGCCATCCCGGGTCGATGCTTGCCTTTAAATGAAGGTCATAGGTGCTGTCGGAGGTCTTTTGCGCCGAATATTGCCAGTGTACGGGATTGAGGATCTGCGCGTGTGCCCAGGCCGGTGCGATGAGTGCAAATAAAAAAAATATGATTATTCTACTTTTCATATCGGTTAAGAAGATTAGAGCCAAAAAAACGATAGGCTAACAACGGTTAGCCTATGGGAACATATGAAAGGAACAATCTTCAAAGCTTAATGTTAAAATCAATGTCCTTTGGCGGCAGGCACTGATGGTTGTCGCAGACCATGTATTCCAGCGTGCCCCTGATGGAAGGGGTCCCGTCCTTCACTTTTACATACTGCTCGAAATCCACTTTGTTCTCATAATATTTCAGGACCGAATCGAAATTTTTATCATAGGATTTATGCAGCTTGCCCACTTCATGGACCTTCCCGGTATAGGTGGCCCCCGTTGTTTTCTCGAATTTAAAACTGGTGGGCACAGGTCCTTCGCCCGCGTCCTGGGCGTATACATGCCATCCCGGGTCGATGTTGGCCGTCAGGTGGAGGATATATTGTCCCTGGCTTATTTTTTTTGCCGAGTAGCTCCAGTGTACCGGATTGAGGATCTGGGCGCTGATAAGCGCCGGCAAGGCAAGGAGGATCAGCGCGGTTCCGAATAGTTTTTTCATGATATCATTTGGTTTTGGTGTACGTTTTATCCGGGGCCCCTGCCGGGCCCGCTCCTCTTTTTCACGGCAGGTCTTTTCCACACAGACTTTCTTATTTTCGCTTAAGCGCCGGAAGACACCGGCGCATGGGCATGGCTGATCAGTCCCTGAAAAATCAACCTGCCATCAGTGTTTCCCAGGGCGGCCGATGTGGCCCGTTCCGGATGGGGCATCATGCCAAAGACATTTCTTTCGCGGTTGCAAATGCCGGCAATGTTCCTCACGGAACCATTTGGATTGAAAGCGTCCGACACCTCACCGTGCGCGCTGCAATACCGGAAGAGGATCTGTCCTTCTTTCTCCAGCGCGTCCAGCGTGGCTTCATCCGCGTAATAGCGCCCTTCGCCGTGGGCTACAGGGATCCTGAGGATCTTTCCTTTCACATCCCGGGTGAGATCGGTGCTGTCATTATCGGTGGTGAGGTAGATGTTTTTGCAGACGAACTGCCGGGAGATATTCCCCAGCAATACGCCGGGCAGTAAACCTGCTTCACAGAGGATCTGAAAGCCGTTGCAGATGCCCAGCACCCTGCCGCCATTCCTGGCAAATTCCACCACCGATTGCATCATGGGGCTGAAACGCGCGATGGCGCCGCAGCGCAGATAATCACCGTATGAGAAGCCCCCGGGAAGTACGATGCAGTCACCGGTCTCAAAGCCTTCCAGGCTTTTATCCTTATGCCACAGCGCCACCACTTCCCGGCCCATGTCCAGCCTGAGGGCATCTATCATGTCCCGGTCACAATTTGACCCGGGAAAGACTACGACTCCGAATTTCATCAGCAATACTTTTTATGCGCGGTTACCGCGCAAATTTAACATTCTTTGTTCAAATACCCCCGCGAAGGGGGAATTTAACAATTCTTTCAATAAACCCAGTGGAACAAAAAGATATAGGCCAGGGCGCTCAGGTGCACCAGCAGCGCCAGCCATCCTTTGCGGATATGCCAGAACCCCAGCGCGATAAACACCGTGATGGGAATAAAGGCTGCCAGCCAACCCGTCAGGGAGAAAAGGCCGGGCAAAAAGGGCAGCGCGAGACCGAGGCAAACAAAGGTGAGCAGGATCTGCCAGCATTTGCGGGTGTGGATCATCATCTTTCTGTAGTCCCTTTGCAACCGGATGCTGCCATACAGGAACCACCAGATCAGCAGGACCATTCCGGCGAGCAGCCAGTAAGCCTGGGTCAGGAGGGGATAGCTGAACAGGTGGACCGGCAGGCTGTCCAGAAGCGGCAGCTGGCCGGCTAAAAACAGCACGGTGGCCAGAAAATAATAGGGGCATAAAGTGCCGGCGAGGGCCAGGATCCATTCTTCCGGACGAAAAGACCGGCTGATGAGCAGCGTGATCCATATGAGGGGCAACAGTCCCAGTGCGGGCAGATAGAATAAGGACGCCACCCCGGTGATAAAGCCCAGGCTGAAGGCCCCGCCTCTGGAACGCTGGGAGTCATACAGGCGAAATAGCCCCGATACCATCATGAGCAGCAGCAGGTTGGCCACCAGGGGCCCGGAAAAATTATTCCATTCGCTGAAAAAGGAGGAGAAAAGGATAAAGCAGAACGCCGGAAAATAATTGGCGCCCGGCAGGAGCCTGAACCGGTTGACGATACTGTTCAGCAGCAGTGCCTGGACAAACAATAACAGGAAAGCCAGTATGGCGAAGCCCGTTGGAGTAAAGCCTGCCCCGTCACGCAGCCCCTTTACCAGATAGGGGTACAGCCAGCCATCCGCCTGCGGCTGCAATACCGGCACCATGGGGTGCGACAGGAAACAGTATTTGACGATGATCGCGTAGATCAGCAAAAGCAAGGCATTATACGGGTTCCCCGTTCGTAACCATCGAAACACGGCGAGAGGTTTGTGGGTCAGAAATCGATTTTCGCGAAACAAATATAATTGCGGTAGATGCAGGGAATGACTACCTGTCTGGCACTGACCTGCCTGCCATAACGGGGCATCCATTCATATCCCCGGTCCAGCCCACGTAAAGTGGGCAGCTTGCTGAGCTTCCCTTCGGGGGTGATGCTCGACACCGATACCAGGAACGCACGGCGGAAAGGCTCATTGTAGATAAACTGCAGGGCACTGGCGATGTTGACCATTTTATAGGACAAAAAGGCGTCGTTGTCATCGTCCGTCTGCTGTTTCCGGATAAAATTGCTCCACTCCAGCTTCCCTGTGCCATCGTAGGACAGTATGGCAACGTCGTTGTAATGATAACGGGTACCCTGGCTGTTGTTCCAGGAATAAGGGCTGTAGTACCAGGGCGAGAAGGGTGAATAATAGTAAGGATAATAATAGGGTGAGAACCCCCAGGGACTGTACATATAATTCCAGCGGTTCCAGGGCTCATTTCCAGACGAAGTGTAATAGTTCTCCGCCGTGAGCAGGAATCCGCCATCGCCGCGTACGACAAGGTCCCGGATAAAGTAGTTGTCAAAGGCGTTGCTCAGGGATGAATGCTGTTTGGCGTTCATTTTAAGGTTGTCGCTGAAGGGGATGAACTTTAAGTGATCCAGGCTGTCGGCATCCCACCGGTAATTGCCCGCATATAGTCCTTCTATATGTCCCCGTCGCTGTTGGGTGTAAAAAGAAGCCATAAAAACCTTTTTACCGGCGTTGTCCAGTTTCAGCTTCAGTTCATCGAGATACTTTCCCTGTAGGGGAAGCTCATGGATATGGAAGCTGTCCTCCGCCGGTCGTTTAACGATCAGAGAGGCGTCCTGCAGATTGCCGTTGGCCCCCGCCCTGGTGACTTTCTCAAAAACAAAATGACCGTCGTTGCTCAGTAAAAAATTGCTTAAAAATGTCCTGCGGGAGGCCATCGAGAGGGTCAGGCGGCTGTTGTTGACCAGGTGGAGGCTTTGGTCAAGCAGGAAAGTATAGAAAATATTGTTGAGGTTTTTGTCCTGGTTGATCTTATAGACCAGTACCCTGTTCCGGTCAGCGGAACGCACTACTGAATAGATCTTTGATTTTACATTTCCCATCCCCACCCTGCTGGAGTCGATCAGCAGGGGTTGCCCGACCACCGTGGCGTTTTTATCCATCAGCGCCCCGAAGCAATATACATAAGCCTTGTACTGGAACTGGTAGATCATCTGAAAATGGCCGGGATAGGCCACAAAGTCCACATTGAGCAGCCGGTCGGGCATGTTCAGCGAAACGTTCTTCACCAACCGCATGTTCTCATCGAACACCGAGATGCTGTAGCGCTCCCGGTTGTTTTTATAGACCAGGATATTATCCCCCACCTTGCCGATGATCTCCACCTCCGTATTGCGGTAGTCGTCCGCGCGTTGGGGCTCAGAATAGGTTACCCGCTGCGACATGGCGACGGTCGCGCACAAGGTAAGCGACAGTACCGCCACGGGCAGAAAGATTGTTTTCATGTTCATAGCTGCTAAATTAAGGCTTTCGGTGATAACTATTGCAAATGGCATCATCGGTTCAATCGTTGACAGCCTCATGATTAACCGCTAAAGTTACCCCATTAATAACACATTTCCCCCCGGTTTATTTTATGCCGGGCAGGTTATTAGTAGGTTATTTTTCCAAACAGCAGCAGGCTGCCCATGACACAGGGAATGACGACTTCGTTCCTGCTCACCTGCATGCCATAACGCGGTGCCCACCTTTTTTTGTTGTCCAGCCCCCGCATTACAGGCATCTCCTTTAACTGGTGGCTGGCGCTATAGCGGTAATCTGCGAGCAGGTAAAGATAATTGTTGAGAAAGCGGAAGATGCGGTGGGATTTGTTCATGAGAAGATGCAGCGCTCCACCCGTGTTGACCAGCAGATAGGATGCGAAGGTAGCGGCCAGGTCGTCGCCCTGCTGCTTTTTTATTTTCAGCAGCTGCAGCAGGTCTCCTTTCGGGTCAAGCTCAAAAAGCGCCAGGTTGTCCCGGTGGGTGGCCCCTCCCGCCTCCATGAATTTCTCTTCAGCGATCAGCAGGGCATTGCCCGCCCTGTCGATCACCATGTCGCTGAGCACATAATCATTGAAGGTCTGGCGAAGCCCCTCGTTTTTTCCCTGCATGATGGTTTTTAATGAATCCGTTAGCATTACAGTCTTACCTTGTAATAACCTGAGGCTGTCCAATCCGAAATTCAGGATGGATAGTCTGTCTATGTCGCGTCGCTTGCCATCATATTGCAGCGCGCTGACTCTCAGGGACTGATGGGGGTTATCTATTTTGAGCAACAAGGATGTGTTGGGAAGATGACCCTCCAGTGGCAGGGAACCACTGACGAGTGTCCTGCTGTAAGGCGCTTTGTAATACACCGATACCCTTTGATAATAAGGGTCGCCATCATAAGCGCTGTTTCCCAGAATAAAATAAAGCCCTCCTTTATCGCTCAGGCAGAAAGCCTCAGGCCGGTCACCTTCATGTCCGTATGGCAAGGTTACGGACCCACGGCGCAAAAGCTGCATGCTGCTGTCGTATAAAAAAGTACGGATGCTGTATAGCAGGGAATCTTCTTTTTTGAGGACCTCCAGCACCATGATCCTGTTTTTGTCCTCGGAGTGAACCGTGATATAAGCGTTGTCCCCTACTATCTCGCCCGGATGTTCGGTTTTGTCAATAAGCAACGGCCCCGCCAGCGGCCGGGCATCCTGGTCCAGCATCACCGCCTTGCAGTATATATCCCGTTTATGACGGTATTGATAGACCATGAACACCTTGTTGCTTAAATTGATGAAATCCTCCTGGGTGATTTCGGGCGGAAGGAATTTCATCGGTACCTGGTCAATGATCTTAAGGTGTTCATCATAAAGTGCCATGGTATAGTCGCCATAGGATTTTTTGTAAATAAGCAGGTGGTTTTTACAGCGTCCGACAATGTCAAAAGAGGTGGACCGGATGTTGTCCCCCAGCGGGGTGGAGTATTCCACCTGTTGCGCCCGGGCGGCCGGATGGACGGACAGCAAAACAAACAAAACAATTGTGATGTTGGTAAATAAACTGTCTTTCACTGAAAAGCTTATTGGTGATAGTAATTTACGCATTAATTTACGAATCTTTTACGGTTCGGTAAAATTTGCGGTACCCCACCCTGAAAATCCCTGCCATGCAAACTGTTTTAATTACCGGCGGAACCGGTCTGATCGGATCGGCGCTGTGCCGCTATCTGCGGGGCGCGGGCTACCGGATCATCATCCTGACGCGGAGAAAGCCTGCACCGACCGCGGATCCCGGGCTCACTTATACCTCCTGGAACCCCGGCCTGGATCGGATGGACGCCGGTGTGCTCCGGGGAGTGGATTACATTATTCACCTGGCAGGCGCCAGCATCATGAAAGAACGGTGGTCGGAAAAAAGGAAAAACGAGATCCTGGAAAGTCGTGTGGCGGGTACGCGGCTGCTTTCAGAGAAATTGCGCAATACACCCCATCACGTGAAGGCTTTTATATCCGCCTCAGCCACCGGTTATTACGGAGATCGCCCCCATGAATTATGCACGGAAGAAACCGGGAAGGGAAACGGTTTTCTTTCGGAGGTGTGCGACCTGTGGGAGGCCGAAGCATGGAGGATCGCCCGCCCGGGTATCAGGGTAGTGATGCTCAGGACCGGAATCGTGCTGAACCGGACGGAAGGGTTGCTTCCCGCCCTTGCCCGTCCCCTCACAGCAGGCGTCACCGCCATTGCGGGGAATGGCTCCCAATGGATTAGCTGGATCCATCTGCAGGATATCGTGCGGATCTATGGCGCGGCGCTGGAAGATGAGAGCATGCGTGGTGTCTTCAACGCGGTATCGCCGTTCCCGGTGACCCAGGGGCGGCTGGCCACGGACCTGGCCCGGACGATCAGGCGGAACTTTGCGGTGAGGCTGCACGCGCCACCGGCCATGATCGGCTTTTTGATGGGGCAAAGGGGCCTGGAGAGTTTGAAAAGCTGTAAGGCTTCCGCGGAGAAATTGCTGGATACCGGTTTTGAATTTTCTTACCCCGCCGTCAGCGGTGCCCTTGAAGCGCTATATGGGCTGGAGAGGGACCGGTAGGCAGCTGCCGGATATCGCCGGATACGGATACGCCTGCCGGGGTATGCCGGGCAGTAAAATTTAACTATTTTTACCCGGTAAATCAGCATCAGTTTTATCGCACAGTGTCATTCAAACGGTCAACATCATCAATCAACGTCATTAATTTTATATCATGCCTGAAAATAACATGGTTATCCGCACAGGCCTCCTGGCATATGGAATGTCGGGACAGGTCTTTCATGCACCCTTTCTGAACTGTATGCCGGAATTTGATTTCACCGGGGTAGTGGAAAGACACCAGAAAAAAGCCCGTGATCTTTATCCGGATGTTCGTTCTTATGATTCGGTCGAAGCGTTGCTCGCGGACAGGGATATCACACTGGTGGTGGTCAATACGCCCAATACAACCCATTACGACTATGTGAAAAAAGCGCTGGAAGCAGGCAAACATGTAGTGGTAGAGAAACCTTTTACCGCTACCGTCGGGCAGGCGGAATCATTGGTAGAGATTGCAGCTGCGGCCGGCCGGTTTTTATGCGTCTATCAGAACCGCCGGTGGGACAGTGATTTTCTGACGGTGAAAGATGTGATGGATAAAGGGCTGCTCGGAAAGCTTATCGAGGCGGAGCTTCATTATGACCGGTACCGGATCGCCATCAACGATAAAAAGAAACATAAAGAGGTGCCGGATACCGGCGTCGGGCTTTTGTATGATCTGGGTCCGCACCTGGTAGACGAAGCGATCGTCCTTTTCGGAAAGCCGCGTGCCGTTTTCGCCATCGTGCAGTCGCATCGTCCTGATTCACTGGTGGATGACTACTTTGACATCAAGCTCCTTTATAATAAATTTACCTGTACCCTTAAATCAAGTTTACTGGTGAGGGAACAGCTGCCGGGTTATGTGATGCATGGTACGCTGGGCTCCTTTGTGAAGGCCAGGGCGGATATTCAGGAAGCCGAACTCCAGGCGGGGGTATCGCCTTGCAGCCCGGGTTGGGGAGAAGAGCCCGAAGCATCCTGGGGAATCCTGCATACCGAAAGGGAAGGACGCGTCATCCGTGAACCCTATCCTTCGGTCGTGGGCGATTACCGGGAATTCTTCAGGGGCGTTCACGCGGCGCTGGTCAGCAATGAGCCACCCCCTGTCCCATTGGCGGACTCCCTATTGAACATGCGCATCCTGGAGGCGGCCCAGCAAAGCAGCCGGGAAATGAGGGCGGTGGAATTGTAAGGGAACCGGCGCCCTGAGAAGCCCAAGCGGCGTAATTTTTAAACCTTGATTACCCCTGTACGGCACGCTGCATGGCCCTGCCCTTGAGCAGGCATTCTTCCAGTTCACGCTCGGGATCACTGTA
>DASULB010000474.1:0-3825 GCA_036278455.1 Chitinophagaceae bacterium
GAAGCCAAGGGTGAGCTGGAAGCACTGAAAGATACGATCAACCAGATGATTGCCAACCTTAAAGGCACTACCCAGCGAAATCATGAACAGGACTGGCTGAAGTCCAACCTGGCAAAATTTGCGCAAATGGTGCAGGGTCAGCGTGACCGCAACGCCGTAGCCAATAAAGTATTGTCCGAATTGGCTGAACTGGTCAATGCGAAGTATGGGGCCTTCTATATTATGGAACAGCCGGAGTCGGCAAACGAATGCAGTCTGACGTTATTTGCCGGTTATGCCCTGAAAAGCAGAGAGCTCATCAACCGCAAGGTTTTGCTTGGTGAGGGGCTTATCGGGCAATGCGCCAAGGACAAAGAAAAGATCCGGCTTTCGAATGTCCCGAAAGAATATCTTCAGATCAACTCAGGGATTGGCAACGGATCTCCGTTGGACCTAGTAATTTTACCGGTTTTATTCGAATATAAGGTTAAAGCCGTTATAGAACTGGCATCCTTTGAAAATTTCAGCGACACGCACATTGACTTTTTAGATCAGCTGATGGAAAGTATCGGTATCGTGCTGAACAATATTGAGACCAACACCCGGACCGAGGAACTTTTGTCACAATCCCAGTCATTAGCCAGTGAGCTTTCCGCACAAAAGGAAGAGCTGAGGCGCGCCAATGATGAATTGCACGATAAGGGCCGTTCACTCGAAGAAAAAGCCGAACAGCTTACACTGACTTCCAAATATAAGTCGGAGTTCCTGGCGAATATTTCTCATGAATTGAGAACACCTTTAAACAGCCTGCTGATCCTTGCCCAGCAGCTTTACGAAAATCCGGCCGGTAATCTTACCGACAAGCAGCAGATGTTTGCAAAGACAATATATTCCTGCGGAGAGGACCTGATCCAGTTAATTAATGACATTCTCGATCTGTCGAAGATCGAATCAGGTGTTATTTCCACGGATGTAATGCCTGTCAGCTTTAAGGAGATCACCTTTTTTGCAGAATCCACCTTTAAGCCCATCGCCGAGGCCAAGAATCTTCAGTTCGAGATTAGTCTGGAAGAAGGGCTCCCGGAAATGATGGAAACTGACATGCAGCGTCTGAATCAGATATTAAAAAACCTGCTCTCCAATGCCTTTAAGTTCACGGAAAAAGGAAGTGTGAAACTGCATGTGTCCATGTCGAAGGAAAATGATGAAAACCCTTTGAACATCGCTGAGCCTGTGATTGCCTTCTCTATTACAGACTCTGGTATCGGTATACCTAAAAATACACAAGGGATCATATTTGAAGTTTTCCAACAGGCAGAAGGATCTACCAGTCGCAAATATGGAGGAACCGGGCTTGGCCTTTCCATCAGCAAAGGTTTCGCAGAGCTGCTGGGAGGCGCCATCAGTTTAAAAAGTGAACCCGGAAAAGGCAGTGTCTTCACTTTGTACTTACCCTTCAAGTCCAGGGAAGAAATAAAATTACCCCAGGAGTACCAGCCTAAAGAAACGCATACTGCTGCTCATCCGGGAACAAACGCGATAGAAACAGGGGGATTGGTCACGGATGACCAGCATAATCTGGTCGCTGAGGATAAAGTACTGCTGGTAATTGATCATGATATCCGCTTTGCCAGAATAGTAATTGATAAAGCGCATGCTCAGGGCCTCAAGGTGCTTGTGGCAAGCAGTTATCTGGAGATATTTGATCATATCCAGAAATACAGTCCGACTGCCATCACTTTAGATGCAAGCCTGCCGGATTCCAGAGGGTGGAAGATCCTCAAATTTCTGAAAAGTGATATTAATCTGCGGCATATACCCGTACATATGATCTCTGATGAGGATGATAAGGCAATGGCCTTGAAATACGGCGCCAAAAGCTTCAGCTTAAAGCCATTGTCCAACAGCTCATTGGATGAACTGATTTCGGAGATAATCAATTTTCAGAAGCAAAGGAAAAAGAAAGTGCTGATTATTGAAGCTGATGAAGCGGAGCTTCAGCGGCTGTCTGAACTTTTGTCAAATGACTGTGTGGAAGTTTTCGCGGCTACTACGGCGAAGAAAGGGATCGCCAGTTTAAAAATTGAAACATTTGATTGTATCATTCTGGACTTTGTATTGCCTGATGAAAACGGCCTGGACATATTAAACCGGATCAACCTGTTAAAACAGCCGCAGACAACCGTTATTTTATATACTGCAAAAGACTTTGCACCAAATGAACTTGCCCTTTTAAAACGGCTTAAGTATCAGATAATTACTAAAACACCGTCGTCAAATGCCTTACTCCTTGATGAAATATTGAAGCTGTTGCATATAGATAAAAAATTCATTAGTGAAAGCAACCTGAGACTGATCGAAAATATAAACACTAACAGGGATGTGCTTCATTCCAAGAAGGTGCTTCTGGTAGATGACGATGTGCGCAATCTTTTCGCTTTGACCGCTGTCTTCGAAAGAGCCAATTTAGATGTGATAACGGCGGAAAGCGGCAGGGAGGCGCTTGAAATATTAAACTGCGATAAGGAAATAGATATCGTGCTTATGGATATCATGATGCCGGACATGGATGGTTATGAGACCATCCAGATTATACGCAAAGAGCCTAAGAATAAAAATCTGCCGATCATTGCGGTGACCGCCAAGGCCATGGTCTCGGACCGGCAAAAAAGTATTTTATCAGGAGCTTCCGATTATATTACCAAACCGGTGAAGACCGACCAGTTATTTTCGTTAATGAAGGTTTGGTTAATACATTGATAATGGCTGAATTTTGTTTTAAAATATAATGGTCCCAGGTATGAGCATTAAGGTACTGTTGGTAGATGATAACGAAAATAACCTGCTGTCAATGCAAATTGTATTGGAAAATGACGGCTATACCTTTTTTAAAGCTACATCGGGACGGGAAGCACTGAGGATTTTATTAAAAGAAAGCGATTTCTCATTGATCCTTTTGGATGTGAGGATGCCCATTATGGATGGGTATGAAACGGCCGAACTTATATACCAGAGGGATAAATTAAAACATATTCCCATTATCTTTTTTACCGCGCATGATTATGAAGAATCGGCCGTATTTAAAGGTTACCAGGCCGGCGCGGTTGATTTTATAAGGAAACCCTTTAATCCCGAAATATTACGCGCCAAAGTTGCAATATTCGCCGAATTGCACCGGAAGAACCAGCTTTTGAGGCAGCAGGAAAAGAAATTGCAGCAAATAAATAATGATCTGATGCTGTTAAACCAGGATCTGGAAAAGCGGGTGCTTGGGCGTACCATAGAGCTGGAAAACCTTAATCGTGAATTAAAAGCGCTCAATTCATCCAAAGATAAATTTATCTCTGTCATATCCCATGACCTGCGAAATCCGGTTACCGCTCTCCTGCTGGCTTCCGAAGAGCTGAATAGGCAGGAAGGGGTCAACCTGAAAGATATAACGATGCTTTCCGAGATCATCCATGTGACGGCGAACAATATTTTACAACAATTGAATGAACTGGTCGAATGGGCCAAAAAGCAATTTCAAAAAACCAGTTTCAATCCTGAAGACCTCCAGCTTATTCACCGGGTAAATGAATCATTGGATTTATTGAAGGCAAATGCCTTACAGAAATCCATTGAATTGCAAAATGCGATACCGGAAGATATTTATGTAAAGGCAGACTGCCAGATGCTCCGGTCTATTTTACAAAATATCGTAACAAATGCCATTAAATTTACCCCTCAGGATGGCGGTCCTGTAGTAATTACAGCCCGCCCCATTGAGTCAATGGTTGAAATATCTGTGCAGGACTCTGGCACAGGAATGTCAAAGGAGGTAAAAGACATGATATCAGGCAACTT
>DASULB010000475.1:0-5662 GCA_036278455.1 Chitinophagaceae bacterium
CGGCATGGAAAATATCCTGGTGCGAAATTGTAATTTTGTCAATACGGATGTCGGTATCCGGGTAAAGAGCAGAAGGGGAAGTGGCGGTTTGGTGCACCAAGTCTATATCCGGAACATCTACATGGCCCATATTGCCCGGGAGGCGATCTTATTTGACAGTTACTATGAATTAAAAACAAAAAGCAAGGCTGCTTTCCCGGTCAATGCCGCCACCCCCAGGTTTCAGGATTTTTATATGGACAGCATCTATTGTGACGGTGCGGGCGCCGCTATTTCCCTGACAGGCCTGCCTGAAATGCCGGTCAGCCGCCTTTTCTTTTCCAACATGAACATCACGGCCGCTAAAGGCTGTACGGCCGCCGATACCGCTGAGATATCCTTTAAACATGTAATCCTGAACGATCATGCGCTCCACCGGTAAGAAGATCAGTTTGCTGGCACTCCTGTTGCTGACGGCCTTTGCGCCGGCAAAGCGAAAGGACATCACCGTGTACCTGATCGGTGACTCCA
Source organism: Chitinophagaceae bacterium (assembly GCA_036278455.1). GTDB lineage: Bacteria > Bacteroidota > Bacteroidia > Chitinophagales > Chitinophagaceae > FW021-bin31. The sequence goes on from DASULB010000475.1 coordinate 511, forward strand.
CGATGGCGGATAAAGCGGTAAAGGCCTATCCGGAAACAGGTTGGGGAATGCCCTTTCATTATTTCTTTGACTCCTCGGTAACCGTGGATAACCGGGCAAAAAACGGCCGGAGCACACGCACCTTTATGGAAGAAGGAAGGTGGAAAGCGGTGATGAATGTGCTGCACCCGGGAGATTATGTGTTGATCCAGTTCGGGCATAACGATGAGGTTCCCGCTAAGAAAAGCTATACCCCACCGGAACAGTTTAAGGCCAATTTAAGAAAATTCGTGTCTGATGCCAGGAGCAGGAAAGCCTTCCCGGTACTGATCACCCCGGTGGCACGAAGAAGATTTGATTCAGCGGGCCGTGTTGTGGAGACACATCCTCTTTACGCCGGTTTGGTAAGAGAAGTGGCCAAAAAAAATAAGGTCCCTCTGATTGACCTGGACCAACAAAGCCAGGCCCTGTTGCAGCAATTCGGACCTGAAAAGTCTAAATTCCTGTTTAATTACCTGGCACCGGGTGAGAACCCGCATTATCCGGAAGGCAGGGCGGACAACACCCATTTCAGTGAACTGGGCGCCCGGAAGATGGCCGAGATCGTGCTGCAGGGGATCAGGGACCTGCATCTTGGACTTGCTGACCGTATCCGGGTGGTAGATCAGAAAGAAAAGAAATGATTTTTAAATTTTAAGTCCTCAGGCCGGGATAGCGCAAATGGTTTTTATGGATAAACCTGTTTCAAAAATGGATAAACCTGTTTCAAAAAAGATTCTGCTGTTTGGCTTACTGGCTTTAATGTCATTTGCGTGGCCCGCCCAAAACAAAGTGACTGTCTGGATGATCGGCGACTCTACCATGTGCCGGTATGATTCCTCCAGGTTCCCGTTGACCGGATGGGGAATGCCTTTTGCCGATTATTTTTCCTCCGCGGTCACCATCAAAAACAAGGCAAGGGGTGGCCGGAGCACCAGGACGTTTCTTTCCGAGGGACTTTGGCAGCCCATAAAAGACAGCCTTAGGAAAGGCGATTACGTCTTTATACAGTTCGGACACAACGACGAAGCAGAGAATTACCCTGACCGCTATACGCCACCGGCGGCCTACCGGAAGAACCTGATCAGGTTTGTAAACGATGCAAGGGCCAAAAAAGCGATCCCGGTATTGATCACGCCGGTCAGCAGAAGAAAATTTGACGCCGCAGGGCATGCGCTGGAAACACACGCGGTCTATTCCGGGGTGGTGCGGGAAGTGGCTCATCGTCACCATGTGTCCCTGATTGACCTTGACCGGATGAGCATCGATTTATACCAGCGTTATGGACCGAAAAATGCCAAACTCCTGTTTAACCTGCTCGCCCCGGGAGAAAACCCCGCTTATCCGAAAGGGATCGCGCACAATAAAACGCATTTTAACGCTTATGGTGCCCGGCATATTGCGGAACTGGTCCTCCGGGGAATAGAGCAATTGCATCTTAAACTGGCAGATTATATTGTAAAGAATTAAAATTATCAGGTTGAAAAAGATTTGCTTATTAAGTATCCTGCTTATGGGTGTATTGACAGTTTCCGCCCAACAGCGAAACTACATCGTGGTCGCAAAAGACGGCAGCGGAAATTACCGTACCGTGCAACAGGCCTTTGATGCCATCCCACAAGGAAATTCCATTCCGGTGACCGTTTTTGTAACCTCGGGTGTTTACAAAGAGAAATTGCATTTGGATTCTTCCAAAAGATTTGTCACCCTGATCGGAGAAGACCGCTTTGGGACCCTCCTGACCTTTGATGATCATACGGGCAAAATTACCCCCGGCGGGGATACCATTCATACGGGAAATTCTTTCAGTTTCCTGGAAGCGGCTGATCATTTCACTGCCCGAAACATTACTTTCAGCAACACGACCGGCCCCGGGGCCGGGCAGGCGGTGGCGGTGGATGTGACGGGGGATCAGGTAGCCTTTATCGGTTGCCGGTTTATAGGCGACCAGGATGTATTGTTGACCAATAGCAAAAACAGCCGGGAATATTATAAAAATTGTTACATCGAGGGGACGACTGATTTTATCTTTGGGGCAGCCACGGCATTTTTTGAAGGGTGTCACATCCACAGCAAAAAGAATTCCCATGTCACGGCGGCTTCCACCCCTGAGTACCATCCTTATGGCTATGTTTTTTATGATTGTCAGCTGACTGCGGATACGGGTGTAACCAAAGCCGACCTGGGCAGGCCATGGCGCCCGTATGCCAGTGTAACCTTTATCCATTGTTATCTTGGCCCGCACATCAAACCACAGGGGTGGTCAAACTGGCATGAAACCGACCGGTACAAAACCGCCCGTTACGCGGAATATGAAAGCTACGGACCGGGCGCGGATCCCGCGGCCAGGGTGTCCTGGTCCCACCAGCTCACCGCCCGGCAGGCCGCAGGCTACCCTATCGAAAAGGTGTTGAGGGGCTGGATACCAGCGGGTAGCGGATGTGAATAGTATGACAGGGTAATAACAAGTAATGGAAGGAATCGTGGGATGGATGGAAGAACAGGTATTTTAAAGGAAGGTTAAATTACGCAGGTAGCAAAGAATTGGAAACCGCTTGCGTTTGTTTATAACAGTTAAAAGATCACCTATGAAGGATCAAAAATTACAGGGATCAGCGACAGGTCTCGGGTATGGCCTGATCATTTTTATTTTTTTGTTCATGGCCCAAGGCTTCCAGCCGGTTTCCTCACAAAGCGCGTCAGCAGGAGGATGGGACCGGGTGCCCGCGCTGTTAAAAAAGATCGTTCCTCCCAGGTTTGCCCGTCGCGATTTCTCCATTTTGAATTATGGGGCCAAGCCAGACAGCACGATGGACTGTCTTCCTGCCATTAAAAGGGCGATCGCCGCCTGTCATATGGCAGGTGGCGGCCGCGTGCTGATCCCTGCCGGGACTCATTTTGTGAAGGGGCCCATTCATCTTAAAAGCAATGTGAACCTTCATCTGGCCAGGGGCGCCGTCCTGCAATTCAGTACCGACGCGGATGATTACCTTCCCGTCGTGCTTACCCGCTTTGAGGGGATGGAACTGATGAATTACTCACCGCTCATTTATGCCTATGGCCAGCACAACATTGCCGTCACAGGCCAGGGGATCCTGGATGGCCAGGCGGATAACGCCCATTGGTGGAATTGGACGGGGTCGAAGCGGTTTGGCTGGAAGCAGGGTATGGGGGCACAGCACGATCCGGAAAATGAGCCGGCCCTGACAAAAATGGCTGCAAGGGGTGTACCCGTAGAAAAACGAATATTCGGCAAAGGGCATTATATGCGGCCGACCTTTCTTGAATTTTATCATTGCAAAAACATACTGATCCGGGGTATTACCATCAAAAATACTCCTTTCTGGGTCCTGCATCCCACCTTGAGCCAAAGCATTACCATCGACAGCGTAACGACCATCAGTTACGGGCCAAACAACGATGGATGTGATCCGGAATCCTGCCAGGACGTGCTGATCAAAAATTGCTTTTTCAGCAACGGGGATGATTGTATTGCCATCAAGAGCGGACGCAACGAAGATGGGCGCCGGATCAACGTGCCCTCAAAAAATATCATTATAGAGAATTGTAAGATGAAAGACGGGCATGGCGGAGTGGTCATCGGGAGTGAAACCTCCGGCGGGGTTGAAAATATATACGCCCGGGACTGCCAGATGAACAGCCCCCACCTGGACCGCGCCATCCGGATAAAATCCAACGCCTGCCGCGGCGGTGTATTAAAGAATTTTTATTTCAGAAATATCGAAGTCGGGCAGGTCCATGAAGCGGTCTTTAAGATCAACATGTTTTATGGCAGCGAAGCGGATGCGGATTGTCACTACCCTCCCACCCTGGACAGTGTCTTTATCGATCATGTCGTCAGCCGTAAAAGTGAGTATGCCATCTATATAAAAGGCCGGAAGGACAAACCGGTCAGCAATATTACCATCACTCGTTGTAGTTTTGGCGGTGTGGAGAAAGAAAATATTATACAAGACGCGCAACATGTAAAGGTGACAAACACCACCATCAACGGGAAACCCATTAATATAGACTAAACAACAGAAAGACCATGTATAAAAGAATCCTATGCTCAACAGCCTTCGTATTTTGCCTGATGGCATTAACCTCCATGACACTAAAGCAACCCATCACGGGACAGGTCGTTTGTTTTGGCGATTCCATTACCCATGGCGCCAAGGTGGACGGGGATAGCTGGGTGTGGTTTTTAACGCAAAATCACCCGGACGTACCCTTTATCAATGAGGGGAGAAATGGCCGGAAGACGGCGGATAGGCAGGAATTACTGCCGGTGTTAAAGAAATATCCGGATGCAGCCTGTTACCTGATATTTCTGGGCGTGAATGATCTGAAAAACGGCAACGACTCCATGGTGAACGGTTGCATCGCCAACATGAAGTGGATGATCAGCCGGATACGGAAAGCTGACCCCAAGGCCAGGATCGTAATCCTGTCACCCACTGACATTAATATCGGCATCATGACCCGGCTGAACAAAAGCAAAAAGTACAATGAAAATACCCGCAGGGCGCTGGCTGACCTGGAAAAGAAATATAAAGCATTGGCGAGTCAGGAACATACCGGCTTTATCTCCTTATTACACGTGGTATCCGGTCCCAATTACGCCGACGGGCTTCATCCCAATGTCGCGGGTCAGCGACAGATCGCAGCCGCGGTATGGAAGGGCTTAAACAGGCTATACTGAACTTGCGCCAGGCTGCATGAATGGCCAACGAAAGCAGAGTTGGTGACGATGTTTCTTTACAAAAGACAAAAGATGAAATCTGCTCGCCGGCTTTCACGAAAAAACGAATTAACTCATTGATGAGATCCTTATTTAAAATGATTAACCGGGTAGAAATAAGGAGAGCTGTGAACAAGCTGCTTCTGATTTTTTTTAGCTCACTTGCTTCCATGACGCTTAATGCACAGCAACCAGTGCCGGTCAAACCCCGCATCCTGATCAGCACCGACATGGGTGGTACGGACCCTGATGATAATCAATCCATGATCCATTTTCTGATGTACAGTAACTTGTTTGAAACCGAAGGGCTTATATCTTCCCCTTCTTACGGGCATGGAAGCAAACAGGATATTGTAGAGATGATTGACCTGTACGGGCAGGATTTACCCC
>DASULB010000476.1:0-16909 GCA_036278455.1 Chitinophagaceae bacterium
TTACGACGGATCGCAGTGAAATACTCGATGATCCGACCATTGATGTGGTGGTGGAACTGATCAATGATACGACGGCTGCTTATGAGATCGTATCCACGGCGCTGATGAGCGGGAAAGCCGTCGTCAGTGCCAGCAAACGGATGATCGCCGAGAACCTGCAGTCCCTCTATGACCTGCAGCAACAGCACAGGGCACCCCTGCTATACGAAGGCGCCTGTTGCGCCAGCATTCCCATCATACGCAACCTGGAGGAATATTATGACAATGATCTGCTGAATGCCGTGGAAGGTATTTGCAACGGGTCAACCAACTTTATCCTGACCAGGATCCAGGAAGAAAACATCGACTTCGCCACCGCGCTCCGGTTGGCCCAGCAAAAAGGATTCGCCGAAACCGATCCTACGCTGGATACCGAAGGCTTTGATCCAAAATTCAAGATCTGCATCCTGCTGTTACATGCATTTGGCACTTTTGTGAAACCGGAGGAAGTGCTCAATTTCGGCATCAGCCGTTTGAATGACTTTGACATCAATTTCGCGCGCCAGCGCAACAGCAAGATCAAGCTGATCGCCAAATGCCGGAAACAAAACGGGGGCGTGGTCAGCTACGTCCTGCCTCATTTAGTCGACCAGTACCATCTGTTGGGGGATGTATCCAATGAATACAACGGCATCCTGGTGGAAAGCACCTTCGCCGAGAACCAGTTTTTCGTCGGCAAAGGCGCCGGTGGCACCGCCACCGGCAGTGCGGTACTATCCGACATCTCAGCGCTCACTTACAATTATCACTATGAATATAAAAAAATAGGCCAGGCGCACCCCCTTTCCCTTACCCAGGACCTTCAGTTAAAGATCTACCTGCGGTACAAGAAAACCGGACAGGTGGAATTGGCGGACTTCTACAGCATCCAGGAAAAATATGAATCCCCGGATAACCGCTACGTCGTGGGAAACATCAACCTTAAAAAGCTCAAGGAAGCCGCATGGCTGAATAATCCGGATGTGAATCTGCTTGTACTGGAACAGGAGAACACTCCTTGATAAAGAAAGAAAATGATCAAAATAATATTAGGCGGATACCTCCATGATGAACAGCCGCCACCAAAGATGGTTTTTACCTTGGGGGAAAGGATGGATGGAATAACCTTTTAGGCATCCTATACGGTGGCAAGAAACGTGTTTTAAAGCCGGACGTTCTTTGTGCAGGATAAACAAAATTCCTACATTTAATCCGGCAATCCAGGCAATACCCTCGGTTTGGAAAGGGGATAAAAAAAAGTCATTACCCGATCAGCGTCTAATAGGTCCTGACCGATACCTGCTGACCAGGAGGGGAAAACCGGAACCGGCAGCCGGTTTCAGCACCCTGTTACAGCCCGGGCCGCGGGTTAAAACCGCCCGATCTCCTGCACCACTCTGCCTACCGGTAAGCCAACCACATTAAAATAATCCCCCTCGATCTTTTTGATCCCGGTCAACCCGATCCATTCCTGGATACCGTAGGCGCCCGCCTTGTCCAGGGGCTGGTAGCGGCTGGTGTAATGGCTGATCTGTTCGGGGGAGAGATCGTAAAAATACACTTTGGTGGCCTCGGAGAACTTCCGGATCCGATCACCTTGCAACAGGCATACCCCGGTAATGACCTCATGGGCTTTCCCCGACAAGGCCATTAATATCTCTTTGGCATCGTCCTCGTCACGGGGCTTGCCGATCACCCTGTCTTCCAGCAGGACGATCGTATCGGCGGCCAGAATAAACGCCTCCGGCCGGCAAATCCGTTGCGTCGCAAGCGCCTTTTTTCCCGCGAGGTATTCCGGTATTTCCCTTAACGGAAGGTCCCTGGGAAAATCCTCCTCCACGGGGCTCACTTTGACGGTAAAAGCTATTTCCGCCCGGGCAAGCAATTCTCTTCGCCGCGGAGAAGATGAAGCCAGTACAATGTGCTTATCCTCAAACATCAAAAATACATTTTGAAAAAGATCATGCTGATGATACCCGTCAGCATGACGAGCTTGATAAAATTGCTGACCCGGTGAAAATCTTTTGGAAACGCCGCTTTACGCAACGTCCTGATGACAGCGATCATCGGCAGTTGTACCAGCAGAAATAAATACACCACGGTCACGTACCAATGCTTCTGAAAAATCTTTATTTGCACAAAAGCGATGACTGCTATCAGCAACCAGGCCAACACATAGGAGATGTCCTTGCTGGCATTCACACCATATACGATGGGCATGGTGCGGCACCCCAGCTTGTCATCGCCCTTAATGTCCTCCAGGTCTTTTACGATCTCCCTGATCAGTGAGATCAAAAAGGCGAAAGCCGCATACAACAAAATAATACGCAACAGCAAGTAAACAGCCGGTGCATTAAATGTATTGATCTCCCGGTAGAGCTTCGGTTCATAAAAACCCACTACCATTACCGTGAGTGCGGTCAACAGAGAAATGACAATGTTGCCGATCAGCAGCTGGCGTTTATAGGAAGTCGAATAAAACCACAGCAGACCCGAACAGAGCAGTTGGGTAAATCCAAGCAGGGGATAGCCGATCTTCCAGCCGATCAGAAAGCCCAGCGCCACACCGATCACGTTGAAAACCGTATGCCAAAGGATGGCCCAACGCCGGCTGATGACCCGGTCTATGATGATGCGTTCCGGCTTGTTGACCTGGTCAATATTGATATCAAAATAATCATTAATGATGTATCCGGCGGCGGCGATCAAAACGGTAGACAGCGAAAGCAGGAAAAACCACCCGTCACCGAGTGTCGCCGAAACGCCGAACCGTGCGAACACCGGGATGATCACACAGTATTGTAACAGGTACTGGGTCAGAAATATATAAATCAGGTTAGGATACCGTATTAGTTTTAAAAACGAACCCATTAGCTTCATATCGGCGAAGTTAACCTATTTATACTCAAAAAATATTTCCGTTGCACCGTAACCGTAACGTGCATCATACTGGTTGACAAAGGATTTCACCTGCGGCGTATGATGCAGGATCTCATGGACTTCGCCACGGAGAACGCCCTTGCCGACCCCGTGGATCACCACCAGGGAAGACTGCCTGCGTGCGATCGCCAGGTCCAGTTGTTTTTGCAATTCGGCCAGCTGCATCAGCAGCATATCGGAAGGCGACAACCCTTCAGCATGATCGACTAATTTTTCAATATGCAGATCCACCTCATAGACCGCGGCCTGCCCGGCGGGATAAGCGGCCGGGGAAACATATTTTACACGAGGGGAAGTCTCGGGCAGTCCCCAGTCGTCGGTCTTCAGCGCGGTGGCGTCCGGATATTTCTCAAACAAAAGATGGCTGAAGGTAGCTTCACGCCTTTGGTGAAGAGTATTCAGTTTCCCAATTATCTGCTTTGCCCTGGGCCTGAAGAGCACTTCATGGCTTTTTACCTTCCCGGGGTCGGCAACAGCAGGTGAAAAGGAAAACTCAAACCGCGGCCGGTCGTTCAGTGCTTCAAACGGCAGGTCCTGCAGATAAAAATGCGAGAAGGCCCGCAGGGTGTTTTTAACTTCCAGTTCCAGGCTGCTGTTTAGCAGGAGACGGTAGCTGAAAGTGTATGACAGGGCAGTTTCATTCAGCAAATGAATCTTCAGCGTTTGTACCAGCGCATCATCCTGGTCATCATACTCGGGGAGAAAAGACAACATCACGCCCGTTTCTTCCCGGGCCGGAGCGGAACCCTTCTCCACGGGCAGGTCTTCTCCCCTGACCGGAGAAGGTTTCCGTACAACGGACGCCCGCTCCGAAAAGCGTTTAAAATAAGGATAGTCCAGCTGATCGGTATACACCGGAAAAATAACTCCTTTCACCCTTACGCTTACCGTTTCTTCGTCCAGGATCTCCACTACGGTGCCTTCCTCTTTTGAATGAAGCAATAGGACGGTATCCCCCACATCAAATTTCATCCTGCAAATTTACTAAACCAGTCCTGAGAATGTCAGTAAAATAATACGGCCAGCAGGAGCAACAGAAAACTGCCTATGGAGGTAAAGGTGCGGATCGTATGGAAGAACTCCCATTTGGAACGTAATGATTTCCAGTCCACCGGAAGCGTGGTAGTCGTCCACCGTTTGATTCGGTTGTCAATGGGGACCTCTATCAACACGGTGATGTGCAGTGTGATGACGATCAGTGCAAAAGAGATAATTTCCAGATAAAATCCGGCATTTACCTTCTCCGGATACAGCCACAACCCCGCAGCCATGAAAAGAATGGTTAACGGCATCAGGATCCGCATGGGTACCGCCAGATTCCGGATGATCACCTTTCCGATGGCCAGGAAATTGTCCGCCGTAAATTTTTCGATGGACCTGCTGAGAGAAAACCAGGTTCCCCAAAAAACACCCGTAACCAGTAACAACAAGGCCAGGGATATAAACTCGATGATTCTCAGGGTGAAGGGCATGACAAACGGTTTTGATCAGATTATTATGCAAATGCTCATCCAAATTTACCCGGAGGAAAGCAAAACGGGAAGTACTCATCGGTAAATCCGGGTGCCAGGTAGGTAAATGCGCACAACAGGGGGGTGAGCCTCGTTAAGAAGAAGAAAGTGCCTGTTTCAGATTGTCTCCTGCCGGTCGGCCAGCCTGCCCATGCGGCTGTGCTTGTAACTATAGGAAAAATAAATGACCAGACCGATCACCAGCCAGATCAGAAAACGCAGCCAGTTGGTATAGCCCAGCTCCGTCATCAGGTAAAAGCAACTGGCCAGCCCCAGCACAGGGATGAGTGAAAGGTTTTTGAGAAAGGTAAGTATCGTCAGGGTGACCGCCAGCATCAGAAACAGAAAAAATGGCAGCTTATCCTTATAGGTATGCCAGTCACCCGTATAATGGAACAGCCCGGTAAGCTGATGACGAAAAATGACCACCCCCACGATAAAGAGCACCGGCACGATGTATCTTCCATTGACATAAGGCAGCCTGAAACGTTTTTTCCCGTCATCACCAAAATCTTTGGGAAGCAGCAGGACGCCGCCGCATACCAGCACGAAAGCGAACAAGGTTCCGATGCTGGTCAGGTCGGTGACCTCTGTCAGGTTCATAAACAAGGCGGGGACCGCTACCACAAAGCCGGTGACGATCGTGGCGAAATAAGGTGTCTTAAACTTCGGATGAATGCGCGAAAAAGCAGGTGGCAGCAGTCCGTCGCGGCTCATGCTCATCCAGATGCGGGGCTGGCCCATCTGGAACACCAAAAGCACGCTGGCCGTCGCAATGACGGCCCCGATGGAGATGATGTAGCTGATCTGAGGCAGCGGTTTCTCAAAAACAAAAGCCAGCGGATCCTTGACCGCCAGGTCCTTGTAGCTGACCATCCCGGTAAGAACCAGGGACACCAGGATATACAGGACAGTACAGATGATGAGCGAATAGATCATGCCCCGCGGCAGATCGCGTTGCGGATTGCGGCATTCCTCCGCGGTGGTGGAAATCGCATCAAAGCCGATATAGGCGAAAAAAACCGCCGATACCCCTTTCATCACCCCGGTAAAGCCATTGGGTAAAAAAGGATTCCAGTTCTCAGGCTGTACAAAAAAGAAGCCCAGCACGATGACACCGATGACGATCAGTATCTTCAGTACCACCATCGCGTTGGTGGCCCGCTTTGTTTCCCTGATGCCGACATACACCAGCCAGGTGATCAAAAAAACGATGGCCAGCGCGGGGAGGTCCGCGATGATCCTGACCGGGCCGATGGCGGGCGCGTGGGTCCATGCGTTAAATGCCGCCTGCACGGGCGCGCCCAGGGTTTCCAGTGCTGCCCCGGAAGCGATTGCCTGCTCAGCCTCGTGAAATCCCCTGTAGGCCGACACGTAATCCGTCGTAAAATAAGAAGGCAAATGAACACCGAAACCCGCCAGGAAATTAGCGAAATAGCCGCTCCAGGAGATGGCCACGGCGATGTTGCCGATGGCATACTCCATGATAAGATCCCACCCGATGATCCAGGCAATGAGTTCACCAAAAGAAGCGTAAGAATAGGTATAGGCGCTGCCGGAGACCGGGATGCGGGAAGCGAATTCCGCGTAGCATAAAGCCGAGAAGCCGCAAGTGATGGCGGTAATGACAAAAAGAATGGAAACACCGGGGCCTCCCTGGTAGGCCGCCTCTCCGATCGTGGAAAAGATGCCCGCGCCCACCACCGCCGCAATACCCATCGCCGTCAGGTCCTTGACCGTCAGATCCCTCCTTAATTCACGTGGACCCTGCCCCACATCGCCAAAGCCTGTCTCGGCATCCTTGAGAATGAGTTCAATCGGCTTTTTTCGAAAGAGTTTTCTATTCATCAAGCGTAATTTTCACTGGCGGCAAGCCGGTTTCAACTTTCGCGGTCCAATAAAATGCCCATCAGCTTCTCAAGCTCTTTTTTACGCGTTGATAATACGGTGACCTTTTCGAGTTCCTCCCTGGCCTGCATGACATACCGGTTTTTTTCCTCCCGGGCCCACTCGTCCACCTTACAGGCATGATAAACACTGAGCATCCTTTCCACTTTGCAGGGGTCATTGCCCTGCAACAAACCCCTGATCTCATCACATTGTGCCTGGCTGCCCTGCTCCCAGGCCTTCAATAGCAAAAAGGTCTTTTTATTTACCAGGATATCACCGCCCGGCTGTTTACCGAATTTCAGGGGGTCGCCGAAAGCATCCAGGTAATCATCATGGATCTGAAAGGCGATACCCATGTTTTTACCAAAGGCGTACAAATGATCGAGGTTCCCTTCGCTTCCGCCCCCCAGGATACCTCCCATCTTCAAACTGCCTGCGAGTAACACGGAAGTCTTCAGCGCGATCATGCCCATATAGGCCTCCATATCCACCTGGTCAAGCGGCAGTGCGGCGTAATCCATATCCAGCTGCTGTCCTTCGCAAACTTCACCCGCCGTGCGGCTGAACACTTCGATGATGCGTTTGAGGTAACGTTCATCGATCTGGTTGATCTGGCCATAGGCATAGACCAGCATGACGTCTCCGGCGAGCAGGGCACTGTCCTCACCATATTTCTTATGCACGGCGGGCTTCCCCCTGCGGAGGGGAGCCTGGTCCATGATATCATCATGTACCAGGGTAAAATTATGAAACAACTCCACGGCCGCTGCGACTGCATAGGCGTCATCACTTAATTCTTCAAACAATTCATTGCCCATCAGGCAAAGTACCGGGCGGACACGCTTGCCGCCCAAACCAAGAATATATTGAGCCGGATCATATAGATTTTTGGGACTTGGGGGAAATATCCGGTGTGCAAAGCTCCTTTCAAACTTTTCCGATAACGCTTTAAATGATTGCATAGTTTCCTGTTGGCACCTGTTTTTTTACAGGACAATGATACTCATTTTTTTGTTTTTTTCCGCGCCGCCGTGCCGCTCTTTTCCGCTGGCTCCATCACCAGTTCATAATCCAGTTGCCGCTTTTCCAGGCTGGCGGCGACCAGCTTCACCCTGACGGTATCGCCCATGCGGAATTTAAGATGGGAATGCGTACCCAATAAAGCGTAATCCTGTTCGGAATAGGTGAATACGTCTATAGACAACAGGCTGGCGATGCTCACCATCCCTTCGCACTTGGCTTCCAGTGTCTCGGCCCAAAAGCCGAACCGCGCCACACCGCTGATAACCGCGTCAAAATCCTCCCCTATAAATTTCTGCATGTATTCCACCTGTTTGTACTTATTAGCCGATCGCTCCGCCTCCATGGCCTTCCGCTCCATCTCGGAACAATGGCGGCATTTTACTTCCAGCTGCTTGTCTTCGGTGGGGTGGCCCGCTAAACAATCCGCAATGATGCGATGCACCATTACATCAGGATACCGGCGAATGGGCGAGGTAAAATGGCAATAGTGTTCAAAGCCCAGGCCATAATGCCCGATATTATCGGTGGTATAAACTGCTTTGGACATCGTGCGGATGCCCAGCTGTCCGAGCACGAGCTCCTCGGGGGTGCCCTTTACCCGCTGCAGCATCTCATTAAAGGAATGGGCGATCCCTTCCGGTGTGGAAATATCGAACTTATAACCGAACTTGGCCGCGAAAGCCACGAATAATTTCAGCTTTTCATCATCGGGTACATCATGCACCCGGTAGGGAAAGGGCAGGGTCTTGTTATCCACTTTGATCCGGGAGGCATATTCCGCCACCGTCTTGTTTGCCAGCAGCATCATCTCCTCTACCAGCTGATGGGTCTCCTTGCTTTCTTTTAATTCCACGCCAATGGGGATGGCGTTCTCATCCAGTTTAAAACGTACTTCCTGGGAAGTGAAATTAATCGCCCCGTCACGGATCCGTCTTTTGCGGAACACCTGCGCAATCCGGTTGAGCGTCAGCACGTCTTTGGCGTGCAATCCCTCCCCTGCTTCTATAATATCCTGCACCTCCTCATAGGTGAACCGGTGGTTGGAATGGATTAGCGTCCTCCCGATCCAGGATTTTTTCACCTCCGCGTCCGGCGTGATCTCAAAGACGGCCGCAAAGGTCAGCTTATCTTCATGCGGGCGCAGGGAACACAGTTCATTGGAGATCTTCTCCGGCAACATGGGCAGTACCCTGTCGGCAAGATAAACGGAAGTCGCCCTGTTATACGCTTCGTTGTCCAGGGCTGTGCCCGGCCGTACATAATGACTGACGTCGGCGATGTGCACGCCGATCTCATAATGGCCGTTTTCCATTTCCTTGATGGAGATCGCGTCATCAAAATCCTTGGCGTCCGCCGGGTCGATCGTGATGGTGAAGGTATTTCTGAAATCCCTTCTTGCTGCAATCTCTGCGGCATCTATGTTCTCGGTCAGTGCAGCGGCCGCCGTGGTTACCTCCTCCGGAAAACTGAGCGGAAAACCACTTTCCACGAGGATCTGTTTCATCGCGGTGTCGTTCAGATCGCTTTTGTCCATGACGGTGGTGACAATGCCGGAAGGATTGTGTTTTTCATTACCCCAATCCGATATCTCTACCACAGCCTTGTCGCCGTCTTTGGCACCGGCCAGGTTTTCAGCTGTGATGTATATATCAGGCAGCGCCTCGTCACCGGTGATCAAAAAGGCAAATCCCTTGCTCATCTGGATCGTTCCGGTGAACGCGGTATGCCGCCTTTTGAGCACCCGCACCACCTGACCCTCCTGCCTGCCGGTAGATCCCGACTTCCGGATGATCTTCACTTTGACCTCGTCCCCGTCCAGGGCGGAATTGAGATTGGAGGGATTTACCCGGACATCCTGGTCCAGGCCGTCAATGACGATAAAGGCCATGCCGGAACGGGTCACGTCGACCACGCCGGTATATGTTTTTTCATTCCCTGTTTCCTTTGTTCTTTTGGAAGAAGACCGGTTATGACCGTTATTTCTTTTACTGTCATTTCTTTTTCGGTTGTTCATAAAAAATTCAATAGTTGAATTGCGCGGAACGCGCATTGTTGATGTAATCGAATATATATTGGTTGAATAATTCCCCTTCGTTAAACAGAAAAGCTATTCTCAGCGGAATCACATAAAGGGGCAATCCCATGGCGGCGATACGGTCCTGGTGCAGCCGGAGCCGGACCGCATCTTTTTCCGTGGTGACAATCATTTTATAACCGGAGGAAAGTTGTGATAACCCATCCTGCATTTTCTCCAGGTCGTTCAGTGAAAAATAATAATGATCCGGGAAACGTAGCAGCTTTACCTCGTCGGTCTTTGTCAGCAGATATTCCAGAAAGGGCTGGGGGTTGGCGATCCCGCAGGCTGCGATGATACCCGAATGCGGCAATATGTGTTCCGGTTCACCGGTCATAAAATTATAACACCTGCCATAACCCAAGGTAGTAAAAAATAGTTTTTGATGCGTTAAAGGGTTGATTTCCCGTCTTATTTTCTGCTTTTCGCGCCCCGATATGGTCCGGGGGCATTTGGAAACGATGATGCAGTCCGCCCGGGCGTATCCCTCCCGGCTTTCTCTTAATCGCCCGAAAGGTACGATATGATCACGGGTAAAGAGCCGCTGATATTCGGTGATCATGATGTTAAGCCCCGGTTTAATGGAACGGTGCTGAAAAGCGTCGTCCAGCAGCACCACTTCCGTGTCCGGTGCATCCATCAGCAGTTGGGGCAGCGCCAGCCCCCTTCGCTCTCCCACTCCCACGGCGATATCGGGGAAATTCCGGTAAAACTGCATCGGTTCATCCCCGATGGACAGCGCGGTGGCATGTTCATCAGCGAATAAATAGCCATTGGTATTCCTGTTATACCCACGGCTCAATGTCGCCACGTAAAATTGTTCCCGCAGAAGCCTGATCAGATATTCCACATGGGGGGTCTTGCCAGTGCCGCCGACGGAAAGATTACCCACGGCGATGGTGGGGATATCAAATTCGATCTCCGTGAGCACGCCTTTATCATAGAGCCTGTTCCTGATCCAGGTGATAATGCCGTATACCAGTGAAAAGGGGAACAGTAGCAGGCGGAGCACCTTATTTATGTTGTTGGTCGAAATCAAATTCCTTTTATTTAAATCCGGATGGCAGGCGGCGTGTAACCGGGCCACCTGCCATCCATTATATTTCCAGGCCTCCTCAGACCTGCTCTTTCTCCTTTTTAAACTGCATATTGTACAAGCGGTAATAGAACCCCCGTTCTTTCAACAGCGATTCATGGGTGCCGGATTCCCTGATCTCCCCCTTATCCAGGACGATGATCTGATCCGCCTGGCTGATGGTGGACAACCGGTGGGCGATCACAATGGCGGTCCTGTTATGGATGAGTTTGTCGGTTGCCTGCTGTATCAGTTGTTCGGATTCCGTGTCGATGGAGGAGGTCGCCTCATCCAGCACCAGGATGGAGGGATCATACAACAAAGCACGGATAAAGGATATCAGCTGCCGTTGCCCCATGGACAACATGCCGCCGCGCTCCATTACATTGAAATCATAGCCGCCCGGCAATTGCATGATAAAATGATGCATGCCGATCATGCGGGCGGCGTTTTCTACCTGTTCACGGGTGATACGCGTATTCCGCAGCGTGATATTTTCCATAATGGATCCCGAAAACAGAAAAACATCCTGCAATACCACTCCGATATGCGTCCTTAATGCGTCCAGCTTGTAATCACGCAGATCCGTTCCGTCGATCAGTATCTTTCCCTTACTGACCTCATAGAGCCTGTTCAAAATGCTGATGATGGTGGTCTTCCCCGAGCCTGTATGCCCTACGATGGCCAGGGTATCGCCGGGATTTACATGGAAGGAGATATCCCGCAGCACATACTGCTCATCCTTATAGGCGAACCAAACCTTGTCAAAAGTGAGTTCACCTGCCATGGTTTGGGGGGAGAACTTCCCGTTGTCAGCCATAAAGTCGGTATTGTCCAGTACATGGAAAACCCTTTCGCTGGCCACCATCCCCATTTGCAGTGTATTGAACTTGTCGGCCAGGTTACGCAAGGGCCGGAAAAGCATGTTGATGTAGAGCACAAAACCGATGATCACCCCGAAGGAGCCGCGGTAATGCAGCACCTGGGACGACCCGTACCATACCAGCAGCGCGATCGCCAGCGCTGAGATAATCTCCACAACGGGGAAAAAGACCGAATAGGCAAATATGGCATCGATATTGGCCTTCCTGAGGTCATGGTTGATGACATTGAATTTCTTGCGTTCCCGCTTTTCGGCGGCGAAGGCCTGGACGATAAACATGCCGGTGATGTGCTCCTGGACGAACGCATTGAGGCCGGCGATCGCATTGCGCACCCTGAAGAAGGACTTATTGACGGCCTCCTTGAAGATATAGGTGGCAAATATCAGGATGGGAAATACCGAGAGGCTGATCAGGGTCAGCCTCCAGTCGGTGAATAACATCACGCAAAGGATGGAAATGATCATCAGCACATCCGCGACGATGGAAATAAGCCCCTGGGAAAAAATATCGTTGATCGCTTCGATATCGTTGATCGTCCGGGTCGTCAACGTCCCGATAGGGGTCCGGTCAAAAAAACGAAGGTTCTGCCGGATCACCTTTTTATACACATCCATGCGCAGGTCCCTGATCACCGCCTGCCCCAGCCAACTCGTGAGGTATTTGAAACTGAAGGTCATGAATGATTCAACCAACAGTACCCCAATCTGTATAAGAGTGACGTAGATTACCATTCTCAACAGCGAATTTGTGATATAGTTATCCACCGTCACCTGTATCAGGTAAGGACGGATAGGCGCTACGACAGCCAGCAGAACAGCCAGGGCCACACTGACGTAAAATTGCTTTTTATAGGGGGCGGCATAGCGAAATACCCGCCGCAATAAGGAGAAATTAAATAATTTTTTTACAAGCCTGCTTTCCACACAACTAATTTAACGATCAAAGGTACGTGAAATATAAACGGTATGTATCAATGTGGTCTGTAATGCGCCTGGGAGAGCAATTCCTGCGCGTTGTGCTGTTCCATCAGCTGTTTCAGCGTGGTTACAGGCTGTTCGGCCATATATTTTCGTACGATCTGCCAGCCGACCCAGCTGCCGATATCGCCGGGGGATACCGATGGCATGCCCTGTGTGGAGGGACCCGGACCGATATAGTGCATAATCCGCTGCATATCATGAATATACAAAAGGTTGTTTTGCACCAGGTATTGCCAGATGTATTGTTCATTGTCCCTGCACCAGTCAAGCTGTGCGGAATTGAAGCCGATCTTCACACTGTCGGGCGCCCCTGGCATGACCTTATCCAGGAAATAGAGTTGTTTGCCATGGGCGACCATCAAATCCAGCAGGGTACCGCTTTCGGGCATGGGAAAGCGCTGCTGCTGCAGTACCTTAAAACAGTCCGCGGCGATGAACGGCGGCGAAAACTGGTACAGCATGTATCCCGGATAGGGATCGGCCACCTTGGTATATGGAACAAAACCACTCCCCAGGAACATATCCAGCCCTATCCCCAGTACGGAATCGGCTGTCACGGCGCCGTAATTCCCGAGGCCTGAAATAAAGGTGACCACCCTGGGCGGCTGAAAAGAAGGGAAATAATACTTGATGTAACGGAACCCTGACTGCAGGGCGGCCTCCGTTTTAGCAACCGATGGGAAATGGGCGTTCACGGTATCCTGCAACTGCCGGATGTCTTTCGCGGTGATAAAGGCCCGTACTTCCTTTGACAAAACAGTCCCGGTATCCGAATAGGACCCGAAATTCATGATATTTTCCAGGTAAACCGGCAGAAAAGTAGGATACTGCCTATTCAACTTTGACAGATCCGTCAGGATCTGATTACTGTCCAGCCTCATAAACTCCCTGTCAAAACGCATGATATGTACCGGCATGGGGATATGACTTACATCGGGCGCCTCTTGACGGGCAGAATGGCAACCGGATACCAGGATAAAAGCTAAAAGACAAAAAATAAGTACTCTGATTCTCCACATGAACGTAAAACGTTTATCAGTCCCCAAAATTATTTTTGAAACATTTAAATCACTAAACAAAAAGAACGAAACAAATAAGATGTTCCTTTCCTTAGTTGTGACCATGTCTTTCAGCATGGAATATCAACCTCAAAATAAAAAAGAGCAGTCGATTAAAACCGCTCCCCAAAACCCGATCACAGCCCTAAGACTACCCAAGCCTCGCCGCAAACATACTCATTTTCCAATCATGGTAAGGAATACGATCTGGTATTTATTTGTTAACTTTGTCGGATGGATATTGAAGAACCTGCCGTCAAATACCAATTGCAAATGTGGCCTGCCGATTACCTGGACCAGGAGCGAAACGCCGATACCAAACATGAGTACGCGGACGGAAAAATTATTGCCATGGCGTGGGCTTCCCCTGCTCACAATAAAATACTGGCCAATCTTATTGGCCACACTTACCCCCGCTTATCCGGTAAGCCCTGCAAGATTTACCCCAGCGATCTCCGGATTTATGTAAAATCAAAGGAGTCCTATTTCTATCCAGATGCAAGCATTGTTTGCGGCGACCTCGAGTTCTCCGACGACAAACAAGATACGGTAAAAAATCCTTCTGTCATATTTGAGATTCTTTCTCCTTCAACACAAGATTATGACATCGGCAGAAAATTCTTCTTTTACATGCAAATACCTACGCTCGGGCAATACATCACTATCGACTCTGCCAGCTTGCATGTCCGTTCGGGTATCAGACAGCCGGATAATACCTGGAAATTTATTGAACTGGAAAAAATAACAGATACAGTTCCTATAGAACCGGTAGGATTTGAACTTGCTCTGAAAGACATCTACGAAGATATCGCTCTGCCGGATATCACCGAAAACGAAGCTAAGAATCTGTAATAGGCACTACTTATTTGGCTTAATTGGGATAGTCCCAGGCCGGATGCAACCGTAACTTAACTGATACCGTTTAAATTACACTCAACGCCGGATAAAATTTATTTCTTTTAGCCGTTTGGCTATTCCCTATGCTTATCCGTCAGAAGCTTTTCTTGCCATATTCGTTTATATCCAACCTGGCCTTGACCCTGCATCCGGTATTCGTTTTATCTGCTCAGGAAAATTGGTCACCGTTTCATTATCTTTTAGGGACATCCATTGATTTCCCTCAGGTGCCATCTGGATCCCTTCGCTCCGTTCATGCGCACTTTTTTCGGATAGGATCAAAACTTTATTATTATTTCTACTTACTATAATACCTTTGCACGGGTTGAAATCATAAACGCAGCAATTTATTTCAGATGAATATCTATTTAGCGCAACAAAATTATCTTATCGGGGACTTTGAAGGCAACCTGAAAAAAATTATTGCGGGGATCTCCGAGGCTAAAAAACAGCAGGCTGATCTCGTGGTTTTTTCCGAGTTGTGCATTTGCGGCTATCCGCCACGTGATTTTTTGGAGTTTGACGATTTTATACGGAAGTGCGAAGCGGGCATTGAAGCGCTAAAGCCTTATTCGAAAGATATCGGTGTGTTGGTGGGGGCACCCTGTCGCAATCCGGCTCCGGAGGGAAAAGATCTGTTCAATGCCGCCTGGTTGCTATACGAAGGAAAAGTGCAGCAAGTCGTACACAAAACGTGTCTTCCGACTTACGATGTTTTTGATGAATACCGTTATTTTGAACCCGCCTTTGACTGGAAGGTAATGGAATTTAAAGGCAAAAGACTGGCCCTTACCATCTGTGAAGATATCTGGAGCCTGGGAGATGATCCCCTGTACAGGGTTTGCCCTATGGACCGGTTGATGGAACAGCGACCAGATGTGATGATCAACCTCTCGGCTTCCCCTTTTGACTATGATCAGTGTGAAAAGCGGCTGGCGATCATGCAGGCCAATGTCCGGAAATACCACCTGCCCCTTTATTATTGCAACACGGTGGGGTCCCAGACGGAGATGGTTTTTGACGGCGGGTCTGTGATTATGGATGCCTCCGCGACGGTAGTGAAAGCTTTTCCTCTTTTTAGGGAAGCTGTCGGGGGCGTCCCACTGGAGGACCTGACGCCTCCCCTTGCGCATCAGGCACCGGGAGCGGCCACGGACGAGCCAGCCCCCGCACATCCTTTGCATCCGGCGACAGGTAATATGCCGGCTTTTACCCGGGACCAAAACGCCAGGCTGCCATTCGAGCCGGAACGGCATATTGACCGGATCTATGCCGCACTTTTAAACGGTATCAGGGATTATTTCGGGAAACTGAAGTTCACCCAGGCCGTTCTGGGCTCCTCGGGGGGTATTGACAGCGCGGTGGCCATCTCGCTGGCCTGTGAAGCGCTGGGTCCCCGGAACGTACATGCCGTGCTCATGCCCTCGCCCTTCTCCAGCGATCATTCGGTGCAGGATGCCAAGCGGCTGTCGGAGAACCTGGCCAACCCTTATGACATCATTGCCATTGATGAAGTCTACCAGGCTTTTTTGCACAGCCTCAAACCACAGTTCAAAGGCCTCCCCTTTGACGTTACCGAAGAAAACATACAAGCCCGCAGCCGCGGAAATATTCTCATGTCACTAGCCAATAAATTCGGCTATATTTTGTTGAATACCTCCAATAAAAGTGAACTGTCTACCGGTTATGGGACGCTCTATGGTGATATGGCCGGAGGTTTGAGCGTACTTGGCGATGTATATAAAACACAGGTTTATGCGCTGGCCCGGTACATCAACCGGGAAAAAGAGATCATTCCGGCCGCCATTCTTCAAAAAGCGCCTTCCGCAGAGTTACGGCCGGATCAAAAAGACAGCGACAGTCTCCCCGATTACACGGTGCTGGATCCCATTCTTTACCAATACATCGAACACCGGCAGGGCCCCCAGGAAATCATCTCTCAATCTGGTGATGAAATGTTGGTCAGACGCATCCTGAGGATGGTCAATACCAATGAATATAAAAGGAACCAGTTCTGCCCCATTATCCGGGTATCCTGTAAAGCCTTTGGTGCCGGCAGGCGCGTCCCCATTGTCGGCAAATACCTGAGCTAAAGCACTTCCGGAACAACGCCATCCAAAAGCGACTCCCCTGTTGTTACAAGCCCTTTGATCAAGCGGTATAACAAACGTTCTATTGATTCCACCGGAGGCCGTCGTTAGATTTGTCCCTTCAAACCCGGAAGGGTGCTGTCTAACACTTAAAATCAATAACATGAAAAGTTTACGTTTGCTTGCCGCCCTGGCAATGGTGGCCCTGCTCCCCATGCTTTGTTTCTCTCAATCCAGGGAGATGTATACCAATCCGGAATTCGATGGTTTGTCGAAAAACGAGAAAACGCTGGCCATTCTTCCTTTTGATGTAACGCTCAACCTGCGACCCAAGGAGAAAGAGGAAATGAGCGATACTGATTTAAAAGATATGGAACGCAAAGAAGGGCTCTCCGTACAAAGCGCTCTACAGACTTTCTTCCTGCACCGGAAAGAAAAAAAGGATTTCACGGTGAGTTTCCAGGACATT